>JBEKCL010000076.1:0-14268 GCA_050014895.1 Dehalococcoidia bacterium | reverse complement strand
TCATCACCCTATTTGGGGAGCTGCGGGCTTTAAACATCATGCAATTGACTACGCCACACAGTGCCATCCTATCGGCGATAATCTTCAATGCAATCATTATACCGATACTTATCCCACTTGCTCTAAAAGGGGTAACCTACCGCCCTTCGAGCGCCGGAAGCTTGCTGCTCCGCAATATTATGATATATGGAGTGGGAGGCGTTATCGTTCCCTTTGTAGGCATAAAATTGATCGACCTGCTGGTCGCACCGATTATCGGTTTGTTATAGGAGGAATTTGATGCTTAGTTCGTTACGAATTTCTTTGGTCCTGCTCATTATATGCGGTGGACTTTATCCCGTTTTGGTAACGGGGATTGGACAGGTGCTATTCCCCTACCAGGCCAACGGCAGCATCATTATGGGAAAGGATGGCAACCCGATTGGCTCCGAGCATATTGCCCAGGCATTCGATAAGGATATCTACTTTCACCCCCGACCTTCGGCCGCTGGTCCCGATGGATACGACGCAACCCAGTCTGGCGGATCTAACTTAGGAGCGACCAATGCAAAACTTATCTTAATTGTGAAGGACCGGGTGACAGCATACCGTGCAGAAAACGGCCTGACGCCAAATGTGACGGTGCCGGCGGACGCCGTCACCGCGTCAGCCAGTGGGCTCGACCCGGATATCAGCCCGGCTAACGCCTTTCTCCAGGTACATCGGGTTGCAGTTGCTCGCAACCTGCTGGCTGAGCAGGTGCGGGCAATCGTCGCCCAGCATATCGAAGGGCCTGTGCTGGGTATCTTCGGCGAGCCGAGAGTAAATGTACTTAGGCTGAATCTGGCATTGGACGATATGAAATAGGACAATATACTTTAGCAGCCCGGCAGCGGTAAAATGAATGCGAATATGAGCGGAAGGGAAGAACAATATAACCGTCCAAGTCCCGACGAGCTACTGGCGCGGCTAAAAAAAGAAGAGTCCGGGATAGGGCGCGGAAAGCTCAAGATATTTCTTGGCTATGCGGCTGGTGTCGGCAAGACCTACGCCATGCTGGAGGCCGCCCAGCGCCTAAAAAAAGAGACCGATCTTGTCGTAGCCTACGTAGAGACTCACGGGCGTGTTGAGACGGAAGCCCTGCTTCATGATTTAGAGATAGTCCCACGCAAAGAAATACAGTACCGCGGCGTCACAGTAAGCGAAATGGACCTGGACGCAGTACTTGCCCGCCATCCAAAGATCGCACTGGTAGATGAGCTGGCGCATACCAATGCCCAAGGTTCGAGACATCCCAAGCGTTACCTGGATATGGAAGAGCTGCTGGAAGCCGGAATAGATGTCTACGCCACTCTCAATATCCAGCACCTGGAAAGCCTTCGTGATTCCGTGGCCAGAATAGCCGGTGTATGGGTAAGGGAAACTGTACCAGACACAGTGATAGACGAGGCCACAGAAATTGAGCTGATAGATTTGCCTCCTGATGATCTTCTGCAGAGGCTCAAAGAAGGCAAGGTCTACGTATCGGAACAAATTGCTCAAGCAGTGTCCAGTTTTTTCCGCAAAGGCAACCTTTCGGCATTACGCGAATTCAGCATGAGGGTAGCGGCGGACCGCGTCGAGGAACAGGTACAGGACTATATGGAAAGTCATACGATATCGGGACCCTGGCCGACCGCAGAACGCCTCCTTGTATGCATAAGCCCGGGGCGATGGGGTAACAGAATCATACGCACTGCCCGTAACCTTGCTTCGCAGTTGAACGCAAGCTGGACAGCGGTACACGTAGAAGTTCCTGGCACCGGGCTGTCTGATAAGGAACAGGAACAACTAACAAGCTTGATGGGACTCGCGGAAAAACTCGGCGCAAAAGTGGAGATATTACAGGGATTATCGGTATCCAGAAGCTTGCTGGAATATGCCAACAAGCACAATATTACAAAAATAATCCTTGGAAAGCCCCAGCGCGTCCACCTGCGGAATCTATTCAGCACATCCGTAGCTAACCAGATAGTCCGGGGCAGCAAGTTCATAGATGTATATATCGTGGGAGGTAAGGAACAACAGGTAGAACAAACCATTCTGCCGGTTAAAGCACCGCCGGTACAATGGCGGGGTTACCTGATAAGCGTGGCCATGGTCATTGTTTCCACTTTCCTGGGATATATCATTCATCCATTCCTCAACCCGGTCAATATGATAATGCTTTACCTTCTTAGCGTAGTTGTATCGGCGGTTTATTTCGGACCCGGCCCTTCCATATTAACATCAGTACTGGGCGTGCTGGCATTCGACTTTTTCCTGATCTCGCCCTTGTTCTCCTTCAACGTCTCCGATATCCAGTACCTGTTTACTTTCGTCGTGTTACTCGGTGTAGGACTGGTAATCGGCTATTTAACATCGAGGATACGAAAGCAGAATGAGCTTTCACTGCGCAGGGAAAACGAGACGGCCACACTGTATTCCCTTAATAAAGAACTATCGGCTACAATAGGCTTGAATGCAACGCTGAAGTCCATAATCGATATGGCAAAACAGCAGTTCGATCAGAATGCTATTATCTTTCTGCCCGAAAAAGACAACGTCGGCGCCCTCAAGGCTTATCCGACCAAACTGGGCATTACCATTGACGAGAACGAAAGCGCAGTGGCTGCATGGAGCTATCAGCACCAGAAACCTGCAGGACGAAATACCGATACATTGCCCGACGCCAGAGGATTCTATCTTCCCTTAATAACTGCACAAAGCACCATTGGAGTAATGGGATTAAGACCAATAGATTCAGATTCTCAGTTGACTGTACAACAAGACAGGTTGTTAAGAGCATTTGCCGACCTGGCGGCCATGTCAATCGAGCGTGTACAACTGGCCGAAGCGGCAAATACAGCACAAATACTCGACGCATCCCAAAAATTGCAGACAGCACTCCTGAATTCCATATCTCATGATCTGCGCACGCCGTTAGTTTCTATCATCGGAGTATTAAGCAGCCTCCAGGACGGCGGGATGAATTTAGATGATTCCGCCAAGAGCAATTTAATCCAGGTCGCCAGCGAAGAGGCGCAAAGATTGAACCGCCTGATAAGTAACCTGCTGGATGTCTCGAAAATCGAAGCAGGCGCGCTGAAACTTGCGCTTCAGCCGTCAGATATCCAGGACATAGTCGGGGCAGCGCTGGAACAAATAGGCGCCCGCTACAAGGACAGGGATATCAGGATACAGGTCCCCGACAAACTGCCGCTGGTTCCCGTTGATTCCGGCCTGATGGTACAGGTCCTGGTAAATGTGCTGGATAATGCAATCAAGTATTCAGGATCGAGCGCAACGATAGAGATAACAGGGAAACTGCTCGACGATACAGTTCAACTGGAGGTGGCAGACCGGGGAATTGGTATTCCTGAAGAGGACCTGCAACGCGTTTTCGATAAATTCTTCCGGGTCCAGCAACCGGACAATATTACCGGCACAGGACTGGGCTTATCAATTTGCAAGGGAATTGTGGAAGCACACGGTGGAACTATTATAGCCGAGCGGCGGCCGGGCGGGGGCACGATCATCCGGATAAAACTGCCTCTTTCGAAAACAGCGCCGGGAGTATAATACGGTCAAATGACTGACAACGGCCCCCGCGTACTTATTGTGGACGACGAGCAGGCCATAAAGCGGTTCCTGCGCGTAACTCTTACATCACAGGGATACACAGTGTTTGAAGCCAGCTCAGGCCTGGAAGCGCTAACCACGGCCGCTAATTACAAACCGGATATAATCATTCTGGATCTGGGCCTTCCTGATATGGACGGAGCTGATGTCACGGTATTGTTCCGGCAATGGACACAGATCCCGATCATTATACTATCCGTTCGCGGCTCGGAGAGTGACAAGATCAAAGCGCTCGACGCCGGAGCAGATGACTACCTTACCAAGCCATTCAGCGTGGGAGAGCTTCTCGCCAGGTTGCGAGCTAACCTGAGACGCACCTCGCAAACAGTGTCCGAACCGGTCTTCGAGAACGGGGACCTGGTGGTGGACCTGTCAAAAAGAATAGTGACATTAGAGGGACAAGAGATTCAGTTGACTCCAACCGAATATGACCTGCTGAAAATGCTGGTAACCCATGCGGGAAAGGTATTAACTCATCATCAATTGCTACGCGAGGTATGGGGAAAGGCATATGAGCAAGAGTTCCACATACTTCACGTCAATGTCAGCAACCTTCGCCATAAAATCGAACCCGATCCTTCCCGCCCAAGATTTATCATCACAGAACCGGGTGTCGGCTACAGGTTAAAAACACCTTAGACTATTAATTTAATTTTTGCACAGCTCGATAACCATGATATCGAGAGCAAGATCCTCTTCAAATTTGCCGGTCTTGATGGCAACATCTGTATCCAATAAACAATGAAATGCCTTGCGCAAGCGCGGGATGGTGAAGTTACGGGCCTGCTTCAATGTTTTATCGAGGGGATACCTGGGGTGTAATCCCAGCCTTTCTCTAATCTCAGGCTGGGGTATATCATGGCTCAGTTCCTTAACCCTCAGTACGATGGAAAGCTGCCGCTCAATCATGGCCAGTATCTGTTGAGGCGCAGTTCCATACGTTAGCATCCTGTGCATCATGACCTGAGCATCCTTGATTTTCCCATCCAAAATGGAATCCACCAGGACAAAGATATTATCCTCACGGGCAAAGCTGGTTATCTCCCGCACATCCTTATCAGTTATCTCACGTGCCCCGCAGTAGGTCATAAGCTTGTTCAATTCACCTGTCAAGAGCCATAAATCCCCGCCTATATAATCGGCCAGCAAATTAACAGCCGCGGCCGAGATCTTGCTCTTATTTCCGGAGGCGCAGTCCTTTATCCAGGATACCAATTCCCGCCCCTTAAGCTCGTTAAGCTGGAACACCTTATCCGCTAGAGGAGACAACGTTTTGAGAAGTGAATTGGACGCCTTGGGGTCCAGACCGGTCTCAAACAATATCAGCACGGTAGTCGGCGGCATTTCTTTAATCTTGTCAGCGATTCCCTGCCACTCTTTAACCGTCTGTTCGCCGTTTTCGTGATTGCCGTTGGAACGCGCCTGCTTCTCCCCCGGTTGGAAACGTTTCAGCAATCCTTCAACTATAACAAGCCGGCTGGGAGACATAAAAGGAACAACATTGCATACATCAAGGAGTTCTCTTATAGTCAGCTTCCTCCCATCAAGAACGGTAGTGTTTACCGAGATCAGGTCTTCACTGCCTAACCCGGCCTTTATCTCCGATAGCGTCTGATGGCAGCGGAAATTATCGTCACCATGTATTATATAGAACATATTTCTCCGGTTTAAAAGATATCTTACAAGCTTTCTTGATAAGTTCTCTATAATTGTATAATAATGTGGAGAAATACAATACTGTATCCCGGCTGAAGGGAGGAAATATGCTGGCTAAGAAGTTAATCGGGAAAGAGGTCATCGGGTCTCATGGCGATAAGCTGGGAAAAATTGCCGATTTTGACCTTGATATACTATCCGGCAAGGTAAAGTACGCCGTAATCAGCACGGGCTTTAATACGAAATATAAAATAAAACTTGATGATATAGTGACCGTGGGCGACACGGTCATAATAAGATTAAATTTGGATGATCTAAAAAAGTCATTAAAAAAATCCAAATAAATAGTTGGTTTATGCAAGATATGCTAAGAAAACGTTATGCCTGATACCAGAGGGCTTTATGCCTCCTTTTTACGTTTACTTGTACAGCTCATCGTCCTGGTAATAATCAACTGGATCCTCACAGAGCTGCCGATGATAAAGGCCATCACGATACCGGGACTGCCTGTAACTATTACGTCCATTATCTCGCTTATCGTCGGACTGGTTGCGGTCACTGCCATCCTGATATTCCGGCGGGATTTTATACCCAGGCTGCGTGCGAATTATCCAGGTTATCCACAGGCCGCCACGATCGTTTCAGAAGCAATCACGCTGGTAATTATCGTGATAACCTACGCGATGTGCGAAGGCAGCATCAGGCCATTTATGAAACAATTGGCATGGCTGTATCCTGTAATCTTTCTGGCCATTGCTCTCTGGCCCCTTTACATGCTTATCACGAATTTGTACCGCAGCAGCGGACCAATCGCGGATTGGGTGTCCACTAAAATTGCGCCGGCGCCAACGGTGAGCATAGATAATGAATTAAAATGCACGTCTTGCGGGAAACTTATCCCATCTTCAGCCAGGTATTGCCCCAGTTGCGGTGCATCTACGGGCACTTCAGTCAGCGGCAGCAAGTGTGCTGCATGCGGAGCAGTCAACCGGGCACAGGATAAATACTGCCTGAATTGCGGAGTTCTCCTCGATGAAGACGAAGAATATGACACAAGGGTCTCCGTCTAGAACCATTTGTAAATTGTTCTTATATACCATAATCCAATAGAATAAAAATCCCCGGAGGCATATTTTGATAACCGAAAAAACAATCACTGAATCCCTGGCTGATGTACTCATACCCGGCCTAAAGAGGGACATCTCCAGTATGGGCCTGATACAAACAGTCGAACTTGCCGGCAACAAAGTCAAGGTAACCCTGGCTTCCACGGCACTGGATGAGAATGCGCAGAGCTGGGTCAAAGAAAAATCAACTAATGTAATTAAAGAACTGGATAAAAAGGTGGAAGTTGAAGTCGTATTTGTAGAAAAAAGGCCTGTTGAGCTTAACAAAGTCAAAAATATCATCGCCGTTATGAGCGGCAAGGGCGGCGTAGGGAAATCACTGGTTGCAGGACTGACCGCCATCCTGTTAAACAAGCAGGGTTACGACGTAGGTATACTGGATGCGGATATTACGGGACCGAGCATACCCAAGATGTTCGGGATCACAACAACGCCGGGCGGCAGTGAAAGCGGGATACTGCCGGTACGGTCGGCCAACGGCATTGAGATAATCTCCATCAACCTGTTCCTGCCCAGTGCAGAAGAAGCGGTCATCTGGCGAGGGCCGCTGGTGGGAAAAGCGATCACCCAGTTCTGGGAGGACGTACTCTGGGGCACACTTGACTTCCTGATAGTGGACCTCCCACCAGGAACGTCCGACGCTCCTTTGACCGCACTCCAGGTACTGCCTGTTAACGGCGCTATCGTAGTATTTACGCCCCAGGACCTGAGCGCTATGATCGTCAAGAAAGCGGTTAAAATGGCACAACAGCTGGATAAAAAGGTCGTCGGCGTAGTGGAAAATATGAGCTACCTGTACGTGCCAGAACTGAAGAAAAAAATCGAGCTGTTTGGCAAAAGCAGGGGTGATGAGATGGCACAGGCAGCAGGGGCCCCGCTGCTGGCCAGGATACCAATCGATCCGAAACTGGCTGCGCTCTGCGATGAAGGCCACATTGAGCAATATGATGCTGAGATTCTTAAATCCTATAGCAACGCCATTTTAAAGGCGCTACCTGCAGGCCATAAAAAGAAATAATTGTAATGAATGAACGCTTAGATAAGATAGACGAGTTTGTTTTAGGCAACTCCAAGGCGGATTACCCGGCTGTTTACATGGACCATGCGTTACGGCCGAGGAATGCCGGCAACATGGAGGGAGCGAACGGTTTCTCCGCCCTTTCCGCCCATGACGGCAGCGCCATGGAAATCTGGCTGAAAGTGGATAACGACATGGTTGCAGGTGCGTCTTTCTGGACCGAAGGCTGCGGTTCAACCATCGCATGCGGCAGCATGACGACAGAAATGGTAAAGGGCAAGACACTGGGCGAAGCTTTCGAAATGGAGCCGGAAGAAATCGATGCTGCCCTGGGCGGTTTACCAGGGGAAGGATGCACGTGCGCGAAACTGGCCGTAGATACTTTAAAAGCCGCCATCAGGGATTACATTGCATACAAGAATGAACCCTGGAAGCGCAAATATAACCGCCCGGGATTTCCCCGGTAATACTCCGGCTAGTCCGGGCGGTCCATATATTGGCGGCAACGGTATGCACTGGCAACCGCCTCAATCGCCGGTTCCACCGGCAGAAAAACAGGAATCGAACGCTCTTCGAGATATTTTTTAGCAGTTTCGTAGTAGTCTTTATCACCGGCTATTTCGACAACGACCGTCTTGTCTTTAAACTGTTTTGAAAGCTCAGGGATAATACCAAGCTTTTCAGTTTCCAGTTCATCCTTTCCCCCAAATATTCCCGGTATCAGGTGCAAAATGGCAACCACTATGTCGACTCCTTCATCCTCCAAAACTGCACGAAGACTTGTCTCATAATAGTCAAAATTCGCTGCTCCCCACAGATCAACCGGATTACCGGCCTTCAAGAAACCAGGAAATATCCTTTTTAATTTGCAGTATGTCCGATCCGACAACCGGGCTATCTTTAAACCGGACAGTTCACAAGCATCAGCCGCAGCAACCCCCATGGCGCCGGAAGGTGATAATACGGCTACCCTGTTGCCCCTTGGTAATGGCTGCATTGACAGTAATTTAGCGACGTTAATCATTCCGGCGTAGCTTGCTATTCTTACTACCCCTGCCTGACGAAATACGCTGTCTATCAGTGTATCGTTTCCAGCCAATGATGCAGTATGAGAGGTAACGGCACGGTTGCCCGCCGGAGTGCGCCCGGCTTTCATAGCGACAACAGGTTTCAACCGGCTGACCCTGCGGGCAACTTCCACGAAACGCCTTCCATTCTTTATCCCCTCCAAATAGAGGAGGATCGCTTCAGTTGCTTTATCACTGCCTAAATACTCAAGTACTTCGGACTCATCTACATCAATGCGGTTGCCCAGACCCGCTACCCGGCATACGCCAAAGTTCTCACCGGTCAAGATCCATTTCATAGTAATGGTGGCAAAATTGCCGGTCTGGGCGATGCAGGAAAGACGGCCTCTTTTAACGTAACCAAGCGGGTAAATTGAAGCCATAAAATTCCATGGTGTACTGGTCACGCCGCTGGTATTCGGACCCATGATACGCATTTTGGCAATTGCCGCCACTTTAAGGATCTCTTTCTGCAATTCGGCGCCGCTCTCTGAAACCTCAGCAAATCCGGCATTTACCATCACGAGCGCCTTCGTACCTCTTTCCGCACATTGAACCACGGCATCAAGAGACGCCGCGCTTGGAACTGCAATTAAAGTAAGATCCGGCACTTCGGGAACATTCGCCACCGAGGCATAGCAATCCATCCCCATGACACGGTCAGCGGTAGGATTTACAGGAAAGATGCGCCCTTCATAGCCGTTGGCCACAATGTTGTATAGGATCACATTGCCGGCTTTGACCCCGCTGTTCGAGACACCAATTACCATTATGCTTTTGGGTTCAAAGAACTTTTTAAAAACACTATCTACCATATCAATTGATCACCCGGCGTACGATAACCATGAAGCGACAGCAAATAAAATATTGTTCGAAGAGTTTCCCGGCTATTTTCGGAGACTTCGAGCAAACAGTAAAATGCCTTAACAACTCAAAGCAAGCGTTAGATGCCGATCAGCCAGCTTTGCGGGAATATTATAGTGGATGATTTCTCCTGTCAAGTTTCCAGATACTGCTTTATTGATAATTCAAGCTCATCAGGGATTACATTCCTTGATTTTAAACGTCTGAAGCTATATACTCTTTAGGCGGTTTCAGTAAGCAAAACTACCTCTGGTATCTATATTGCTTTTCTGAGAAGTCCCCGGAGGCTGTTATGGCTTACAACCCATTTGAAAAAGAAGAAGAGCCCGAAGGTTCAATGGACCTGGAAATGATCAGGGACGACCTGGTGGCCGAGCTTAAATCAATAAACGAGTACGAAGCTCAGGTTGAAATGCTCGATAATGAGGATGCGACAGACACAATTGAACAAATCCTCGAAGATAAAAAGTTACACGTGGCAAAACTGGTAAAATTGATGAAATTGCTTGATCCCGTTCAAGCCGAAAAATTGGATAACGAATTAAGGTAGAAAAAAATGGCACATAAACCCAAACTTAAAGCAGCTAAAAAGAACCGCGGAAAGACCAAGAGCAGTAAGCGTAATATCATTAAAAAGATCACCGCTTAAATTAGGGTTGGAGTTAACCAACTTGAAGCTACTGGTTCTCGGTAATGGGGCGCGCGAACACGCACTGGTCTGGAAGATAAAACAGAGCGCCCGCGTCAAAGAAATTTATGCCGTTCCAGGGAATGCGGGCACAGCCGGTGTCGCCCGTAATATTAATCTGTCATCCTCCGATGTTACCTCTATCGTGAAAAAAGCGAAAGAGCTCGGAATTGACCTTGTTGTGGTAGGCCCCGAAGCCCCACTTGCCGCGGGAATAGTCGACCAGTTACAAACTACAGGCATTCCCGTTTTCGGTCCCACTAAAGCTGCAGCTCAACTCGAATCGAGTAAAGTATTTTCCCGCGAACTAATGCAAAAGAACGGTATCCCCTGCGCTGCCGGCAGGCATTTCACCGATTATGGTGAAGCAAAAAGTTTCCTGAAAAGTCATAAGCTCCCGGTAGTTGTTAAAGCAGATGGACTGGCAGCGGGCAAAGGAGTCACCGTCGCCAATTCTATGGAAGATGCTCTTAAGGCGCTCGACTCAATAATGGGAGCAAAGGCGTTCGGGACGGCGGGAGACAAAGTCATTATAGAAGAGTGCCTGGTGGGGAAAGAGGTCAGCTTGCTGGCATTTACGGACGGGGAGACCGCTATTCCCATGGTACCAGCCTGCGACTATAAGCGCGTTTTCGACGGTGATGAAGGGCCAAATACCGGCGGAATGGGCAGCTATAGTCCTCCCGGCTTTTTCGGAGCCGACATGTCACAGCAAATCCTGACCACGGTTATCCAGCCTACAATAGATGCGATGAAAAAAAATGGGATGCCTTATAAAGGTATCCTCTATACGGGACTTATAATGACGGCGAAAGGCCCCATGGTACTTGAATATAACGCAAGGTTTGGCGATCCTGAAACGCAGGCGATATTACCAAGACTCAAGACCGATATCGTAGATATTATGCTGGCGGTAGTTAACGGCAGCCTTAATAAAATGAAAATCCAATGGAAAAGTGATCCGTGCGTTGGCGTGGTAATGGCATCGGGCGGCTACCCGGGTGAATATAAAACAGGTTTCCCGATTACAGTCTCCAACAAGCTCGATAAAGATGTCACAGTCTTCTATGCAGGCGCAAAAAAATTGGATGACGGGCGGATTGTAACCGATGGGGGACGTGTCCTGACTGTTACCGCCACCGGTAAAACAATGAAAGAAGCAAGGGATAAAGTGTACGGCAATATGGTGCACGTTAATTTCGAAGGGTGTCATTACCGCAAAGACATAGCTTCAAGGGAGGTAAATTGATGGCTGTAGTGGGTATATTAATCGGGAGCAAAACTGATGAGCAGTTTATCCAACCGGCACTCGATATTTTGAAAGATTTTAAAGTTGAATATCAGCTTGAGGTCCTCTCCGCTCACCGCAAACCGGAGAAGGTCCGCAAGTACGCAGTCGAAGCGAAGGCCAAGGGGTTTGAAGTCATCATCGCTGCGGCAGGCAGCGCGGCCCATCTACCCGGAGTAGTCGCTTCATGGACTACCATACCTGTAATCGGAATACCTCTTCCAACCAGCGACCTCAAGGGCATTGACTCGCTCTATTCCATCGTACAAATGCCCGGAGGTGTCCCGGTGGCATGTGTTGGCATAGGATCAACAGGAGCCAAGAACGCCGCTTTGCTGGCCTGCCAGATACTGGCTATAAAATATGACAACATCAGGACAGCATTTGAAGAATATAAACGCAAACTGGCTGAGGCATAAGGCAGGATAACATGATAGAACGCTATTCGCGGCCACGCATGAAGAAGATCTGGTCCGACAAGGAAAAGTTCGATAAATGGCTGCAGGTTGAAATATCGGTCTGCGAAGCGTGGGCAGACGTTGGCCGCGTTCCGAAGAAAGCTATCCCAAAGATCAAGAAAGCACAGGTCGACTTCGACCGTATGGCAGAGATACTAAAGATCACCCATCACGATGTTACGGCATTTCTAACTGCAGTTGGGGAGACCATAGGGGAAGAATCCCGCTACATTCACCTTGGACTCACATCTTCCGATGTCATGGATACCGCTCTTGCGCTTCAACTAAGAGACGCCGCTGATCTGCTATTGGACGATATAGATGCACTAATCAAGGTGCTGGAAGACAGGGCAATATCTAATAAAGACACTCTTATGATCGGCCGCACACACGGCGTGCATGCTGAACCGATCACATTCGGACTAAAGATGGCCCTATGGGCACAGGAGATGAAACGCAATTACACCAGGCTTAAGAATGCCAGAGAGGTAATAAGCGTGGGTAAGATATCCGGTGCAGTGGGTACATATGCTACGGTATCACCTGAAATCGAAGAAAAAACATGTGCCAGGCTGGGTTTGGCCCCTGCGCCAATCTCAAACCAGATAATCCAGCGTGACCGGCATGCCCAGTTTATCTCCACTCTGGCAATAGTCGCCAGTTCTCTGGAAAAATTTGCTACGGAGATCAGGGCGCTTCAACGCACAGAAATACTCGAGGCGGAAGAGCCTTTTTCGTCCGGACAGACAGGCTCATCAGCGATGCCTCATAAACGAAATCCTGAGCTTTGTGAACGTGTATGCGGCCTGGCCCGGCTGATCAGAGGACATAGCGTCACTGCGATGGAGAATGTCGCTTTATGGCACGAACGAGATATCAGCCATTCGTCCAATGAGAGAGTCATTTTACCTGATGCCTGCCTGGCATTGGATTACATACTCGACATTTTTACCGGTGTCATGCGGGGGCTGCAAGTGTACCCTGAAAATATGAAGCGCAACCTTGAGCTTACTCAAGGCCTGGTCTTTTCACAAAGCGTAATGCTGGCGCTGGTTGGTAAGGGACTCAGCCGTCAAAAAGCCTATGAAATCACCCAGCATAATGCCATGCAAGCCTGGAAAACGCGGACACCGTTCTTGAAACTCCTAACGGCAGATGCAGCAGTAATGGAGAATTTCAACGTTAAGGAACTGGAATCCATTTTTGACTACCGGCGTTTCTTGAAACATGTCGACACCATTTTTGAAAGGCTTGGATTATTAAGAAAAACACGGAAAACCTCAATTAAAAAATAGGAGATGCCGATTGACTACAGTATTTGACACCGATCTTAAACTTCCGTTATTCGGTAAAGGCAAGGTAAGAGACACCTACATTGCCGGGGACAAACTGTTAATCGTGGCGACAGACCGCATTTCCGCTTTCGATTCCGTATTGCCCACAGCAATACCGGATAAAGGGATCGTCCTAAACCAGATCTCAGCTTTCTGGTTTGGTAAAACATACCATGTTGTCCATAATCACATGATAGAATCCATTGAAAGCAACCGGGCACTGTTGAAATATGCGCAGGGAAGAAGGCCGCTTCCGCAAATGTTAATGGGGCGCTCCATGGCCGTATTGAAAGCTGAACGCATACCAGTAGAATGCGTCGTACGCGGTTATATTGCAGGATCAGCATGGTTAGAATACAAGAAATCAGGGACCATAAACGGCCAAAAAGCACCTAAAGGGTTGAAGGAGAGCCAGGAATTACCCGAGCCATTATTCACGCCTACTACCAAGGCAGAGAAGGGACATGATCTGCCAATTAGCAGCAAGCAGCTTGCCGATCTCGTGGGAAATAAAACGGCGAGCAAACTCGAGGAGAAAAGCATCGCCCTGTACAACTATGCCAGGGAATTTGCCAGCGGGCGCGGCATCATCATTGCGGATACCAAGTTCGAATTTGGCTTCTATGATAAGGAAATTATCCTGATCGATGAGGCACTTACACCGGATTCCAGCAGGTTCTGGGACGCAGACCAATATAAACCAGGCCACTCTCAGCCAAATTACGATAAGCAGCATGTACGGGACTGGCTAACAGCTAAAGGGTGGAACCATAAGCCGCCGGCACCGGCTTTACCGCCGGACGTGGTAAATGCCACCACGGAACGCTACAATGATGCTTACTTCTTGTTAACAGGGAGGAAGTTAAAAAATGTATTTAGCTAAAGTGTATATAACGCTCAAACCGACTGTGAATGACCCACAGGGGCTTACGATAAAGGGAGCGCTGCATACCCTGAACTTCAAAAGCGTTCAAGAAGTCAGGGCAGGCAAATATATCGAAATTAAAATTGAAGAGAAAGACCTGGAAAAAGCCAAGAGCGCAGTTCAAGATATGTGTAAAAAACTCCTGGCAAATCCCGTTATTGAGAATTCCCGATTTGAACTAGAGCAGATTAAAACAAGCTAAGC
>JBEKCL010000075.1:0-14298 GCA_050014895.1 Dehalococcoidia bacterium | reverse complement strand
ATTAATATCTGATAGCTTTAGATTAGAGAGTTCGGACAACCTCATGCCACTATCCACAAAAAGAATAAGAACTGCTTTATTACGTGACCCCAGAAAGCTGCTTCCGCTTCCGCTGTCCATGTCACAGATGCGCAAGAGATCCTTTATTTCATCCGCGGTATACGGCTCAACTGGCAGTTCTTTAGGAGGTTTCACTTTAACGTTTGATAATGGATTGTCGTCCAGCATATGTTCCGATATGGCCCATCTGAAGAATGCCCGTAGCGTCCGATAATAACGCCATCCATTGGTTTTTGACGGCACCCGGCAATTTTCTGAACCGTTTCCCGAAGCGCCCCAACGATTTTTTGCTTGGCCTGCATAAGCAAGGAATTCACGAATCTTCCAAGCATCTATTGCTCGAGGATCATCAGGCCAATCGCTCTCTCTGACATACCACAGAAATCGTCGCAGATTGTTCTTGTAGTAGTCAACTGTAGATTGCAGTTTACCTTCGGCTGTGAGGGAGAAAATAAATCCTTCTACCAACGAAGACAACGGAAGTGACGAGTCTCTCTCCATGTACGTTTTGCGGACCCGCCTTGGAGATTCTTTTATATTATAGGCCCTTGGTCCCAGTCTAAGTCAACCAGATTCGGACTGTTTCCAGTTGCCTTTGGTCAAGAGCCTTCTCTCACATTCACTGGTGGCAGCGACTAGATTTGAACTAGTGACCAAGGGCTTATGAGTCCCTTGCTCAGAAAATAAGCAAACATCCTCTTGCTTCTCATATCTATTTTGTCTAAGATAGAGCCCGCATTTAATAAGAAGGCCCATGTTTCCCTCGGTCAGCAAATCATATTGAGTTTACACCTACAAACCATGCCGCGGTAAAACTAGGTACTCTTACGGATTTCAATCAGGTTTATTTTAGGCCTATACTATAGACAGGATTCATATATGTACGGAGGTAAATAAGGGATGGTGAAGATTATCTGCGACAGCACTGGAGACATTCCCGAGGCAATAAGAAAACAGTACGATATAACCATAGTACCGCTTAACGTGTTATTCGGTACCGATAGCTACCAGGATGGCGTAACCCTTACGCCGGCACAGTTCTACAAGATGCTGGTGGAGGGCAAGGTGCATCCTACTACATCACAGCCTGCCCCCGGATTATTTGCCGAGGCATACCAGAAGTTGGCAAAGGAAACAGATGAAATCATGGTGCTGACTATATCCGCCGGTATCAGCGGCACTTATGAGAGCGCCATGCAGGCCAAGCAAATGGTGGATAGCAAACTTAAAATTGAGGTCATTGACAGCAAGTGGACCTGCGCGGGGTTGTTGCTGCCCACACTCCATGCGGCCAGGGCGGCTGAGAAAGGTATGAAGCTGGCGGAGATCACTAAGATGGTAAAGGATATCATTCCGAAAATCCGCGTCTACATGATTTTCGATACCCTTGAGTACCTGAGGAAAGGCGGCCGCATTGGTGCGGCCAAGGCCCTGCTGGGAGGCATGCTTAAGCTGAACCCTGTATTGGCGCTTAAGGACGGTTTGATCCACCCGGTTACGCAGGCGCGCGGCCGTGCCAAAGCCGTAAACATACTTGTTGACCTGATGAAAAAGACCGGTAGTCCCGAAGAAGTGGTTGTGGAGGATGCTACCACACCGGAGGAGCTTGAAGACCTGGTCAAACGTATAAGCGCTGTAATCCCCAATGCTAAGATCATCAGGACTACAGTAGGCCCCGTTATCGGTGTCCACGCCGGTCCCAGCATTATGGTTGCAGGCGCCATCAGTACCGTGTGAGATATAAAGATCAAACCGTGAGTATTCTCGGTATTAGGGTAGATTACACGCTTGCTGTCGTGGGAAGACCCCACATTTCTACATCTTTATAATTGCTAAAGTTGCCGGTCAATTCTGATTTCCCCGTCTGAATTTGCGCCAATATTAAAACCCATATTTTTTACCAGTGACAGCATTTTCTCATTGTCTGACAGCACCGTAGCGTATATGCTTTTCAATCCCCTTTCACGCCCTATATCAATCAATGTCTCTAAGAATTTCGTGCCTAAACCACTATTCTGGAAGCTATCAGCTACTAATATGGCAAATTCGCCGGTTTGTCGGCCGGTGTCAATAAAAAGTCTGACAACACCGGCGTTTCGTTTCCTGTCATTTGAATTGTATTCAGCTATGATGGCAATCTCATTCGTATAATCAATATCGCAGAATTTCTCGACCATTTCCTCCGTGGCCTCTTTAAGCACGTGGAAGAACCTGTAGTGAGATGATTGAATCGAAAGTCCGTCAATAAGCTCTTTTTCTATCCGCTTATCTGCCGATGTTATTGATCTTAATATTACTGTTTTCCCATCGCTGCTAATCCAGTTTTCCTTATATGTGAACAGGTTGAGTGAATCATGCAAGTCATTTAATTTTTCTGGTCCCATGATTTAATTTCCTTCGCTCAAAAGCCTTTATTATCACACCCTGGCGGTTAAGGGTAATGTTAAGATGCAGACTATAACTAGCGTCGCGAGGATAAAGCGTGATCTAGTCATTTTCCCTCCATCATATTTAAACCCGGTTTAATTACCTAACTGGAGACTGGTATTTCGGCAGCTGCTGCCTGTTATTGAGACGTGTCAGTCACTTATAGCAATCGCAAAAATATTATCATGCGAGATATGGATTAGTAATATAACAAGCGGGCGGAAAGTTAAATAGTTATAATATTTTGACGAGGGGACAGCAGCAAAAGGGACCGGTCCTTAAACCATCCGGGCCCTTGTACCTCATCCCTGTGCCGGATCACGTATGCGAGAATCTGATATAGTACATTTTCAATATGGGACTAATGGGTCATAAACATTGTACTTTCCGGGTCTTTTGCTATAGTAAATACCCATGTATTATGTTATGAATCTAAATAATATGGAATGGAGATCGAATGAAAACATTGAAGAATTAGGAGGTAGGCAGTCATTGGTGTATCATCAATTACGAAGGGAGGATGTTATGAAACTACCATATAAATACCAGAAGTTTGGTCTCGTCTTATTAATGGGCATACTGATTGTTTCCTGGTCAGCATGTTCAGGCGCAGGAACTCAAAGTCAAGGTCAAAGCTACCCTATTGATTCCAATGTACAAACGACGCTCCAGAAGACAATTGTGCCTGGCACGATAGCTCCGGGCAGCACTATCCCAAGTTCAGCTGTTTCCCAGTACGACAAGTACGGCTACGGCAAGTGGACGCTCGCCCAGGGCCTCCCCCTCGATCCGCGGACTGATATCATGCCGGCAGGTTATAGCGATGCATCAGTCACCAATAAAGCAAAACTTTTGAATTTCTTTGCTTTTACTGACATCCACATCACCGACAAAGAGTCACCTGCCCAGTTGATCTATCTTCAGCAATTATATTACCCGGTCCTTCTGCCGGCGCCTTTGGACGCCTTGGGCCACACTCCCTGGTATTGGCAGACATCAGTATATTCACCGGTGATGCTGTACACTACCCAGGTCCTTGATGCAGCAGTCCAGACAATAAATGCCCTTCACAAGCAAAATCCGTTCGACTTCGGAATTTCGCTGGGCGACGCAGTAAACTCCACTCAGTATGATGAAACCAGGTGGTACATCGATGTCCTTGACGGCAAGCTCATCACTCCGAGCTCGGGCGCTCATCTCGGGGCCAAGACAATCGACTATCAGAAACCTTTCCAGGCAGCAGGACTTGATAAGACCATTCCCTGGTATCAGACCCTGGGCAACCACGATCATTTCTGGATAGGTTCTGCGCCAGTCAATATTTTCCTGCGCCAGGCCTTCATCAGCGACACCGTCATGGCTGCGGGAGATGTTCTCCTGGATATTGCCAATATCAACAACCCTATGTTCTACATGGGCGTACTCGACGGCTCGACTCCCAATGGGGATATTAAGGATGCAGGACCCGTGGTAACGTTCAACAACCCCCCGAAGGTTGCAGCCGATCCAAACAGGCGCTCACTACTAAGGACCGAGTGGATGAAAGAGTTTGTTAATACAACGTCAAACCCTGTAGGTCACGGTTTTAACCTGGTCGACCCCAAGCAGGAACCGGGGTTTGCCTGTTATAGCTTCGTGCCGAAATCGAATGTACCGGTCAAGGTCATCGTACTCGACGATACGCAATCTGAAACTGATATGGATACCAGCATCCACGGGCATGGTTTCCTTGACCAGGCACGCTGGGACTGGCTTAAGAAAGAACTTGCCGACGGTGACGCAGCCGGCCAGCTTATGGTCATTGCAGCGCACATACCAATTGGCGTACAACCGGACGGGACTTTTATGGAATGGTGGAACAATCCTCAAAATGCCGTAAATATCAGCGGACTGATTGCGGAACTCCATAACCATCCGAATCTCCTAATGTGGATATCGGGACACCGTCACGTCAATACGATTAAAGCCTTCCTTACAGATGATCCCGCCAAACCTGAGCGCGGTTTCTGGCAGGTTGAGACTTCATCGCTAAGGGATTTCCCTCAGCAGTTCCGCACTTTTGAAATTTACGTCAATAGCGACTATACAATTTCAATTAACGCGGTCGACGTTGATCCCGCAGTCAAGGACGGAACGCCTGCTGCGACATCACGTAAATATGGGGTCGCTGCCCAGCAGATAGCCGGGAATAATCTAAGTCCCAATAACCCCGCTTCAGACCCTACCAGTGTTGGTTATCCGACCAGTCCGGACCCGACCATTAAGCCAATGGTTAATGGTTCTTATGACGCCAAACTATTCAAGCAATTGAGCCCTGATATGAAGGCAAAATTGCAGGCAATGTTCCCGTAAGCAGTAGTTTATATTACGAATAAAGGGCCAATGTGCAATACCATGCACGTTGGCCCTTCCTTATAATTTACGTCGGATTGGCGATTCTAAAGGCCTTGAGACGTCAATATTGAGGACACGTGGCCGGCAGTGCACTGGACAGGATGCCTTCGCACATTGAGTTGTCCACCGTCACGTTGCCCTTGGCATCCAGCGTCACCGTCCAAATGGTATCATAATCGTTTTCCGCCGCCCAGGCGGGTGCCGTTGGGGCTCCGCCGTTCGGAAAATAGCTCGAGAGCAGCGCATTTACTGTCGGCGGGATGTGTCCGTGCTCCCATGCCACCAGCACCTTCTGATTGGAGAATTTGCCACCCGTAAAGAAAAAGGCACTGGCATTGGGACATAGCTGGGGCGGATTCTCAGCGAAGATTTCGAAACTCGCAGCCAGGTTATATGGCAAATTGTTGGCTATAGCGTATGGAGCGACTGTCAATGAGGGCCTGACATACGACCAGTATGCTTGATCCGAGGCGCTCACGGTGCCAGGTAGGACCTGGGCAGGATCGATCGAATAGACCTGGTCCGGGCTGATTTTGCCGCGCAATGCGTCCGGGAGGGCAAGAGCGCGCCATTGCCCGGCGCCGATGTAGTTTCCATCGTCAAAATAGCCGGGATGCGCTTCGGCATGCCGGATCATATAAAGGGTTTCGTTGGTATTTATGCCCGCCGGAATTACGGCACCGCCAACGCCACCGGTCACCGTGATGCTGAAAGGCGTTGCCGTGCTAGCAGTGCTGGTCACCTTCGGAGAGGGGTATGTGGCAGGAGGATTCAGATTACTATTATAGGTAACCAGGCTGGCGCTCCCCGATGGAGCGATCGAGATCACATAGATATAGTCGGGACTCTTATAGATCGCCGGGAGAGCAAGGTTAAAACCCTGGAGCTTGTTGATATTTGCCATCAGGCCGCTGACGGTCTCCCAGGGCGCCGAGAAGATATAAAAGCCCGGGGTGTTTGCCTTGATGATGCCGGCCAGCAGGGTTTCGTTGGCGCCTCCCTGGTCCTTGAAATCGAGGCCCTGGCAACCCTTGGCGGGAAGAAATGGTGCAGCAACTCCAGCGGGTACCGGCCCCGGCGCATACGAAACATTGACCGGATAGCTGTTAGCCGTGCATGGAGGCTCACCCGCTGTGCCGCTGGTCATGGTGATTTGGTTGAGAAGTGCGAACTGCTGAATGGTCACCAGTGCCGTCATATCTGGATAGTTGTTTGAGGTTTGCAAATGTGTCATCGGTTCGATAGCGTAGATGCCGTTTACATTCTTCGTCCCCAGCACCTGCTGTTTCAGAAATGTGGCCATGAGGAGCGACCGCTGTAAACCCTGGTTGGTGAGGTTTGCCGTGTTGGAATCGACGTCCCCGGAAGCGTGGTAAGCCAAATCCTCGCTTACCACGAAGATCATGTTGAGGTTGCCGGTGCTTAGTGGAGCAGGCGCAACGGAAGGGCCTCCGCATGCTGCAAGAGTAAAACTTATCAAAAGCGCTATAACTAAAATCGTAAATTTTCTCATTTTCTGTCTCCTTTAAACATTTATCACGTCACAATAACACCGGCCTCTTTTCCGATATTGACCACCTGATACTTCCATGCCGATAAAGCAACTGTGAGATTTGCCATCAGCCCGCTTACCTCAATTTTATGGGTCAATTTGGGTAATCACAATATAACTTTGCCATGAGAGAGTGTCAAACTAACTCAATGGAGAGGGAATAGAAATCCCTTGTTCTGATATAAGGGATTTATGAGGAATGGTGGCAGCGGCTGGATTTGAACTGGCGACCAGGTGCTTATGAGTCCCCTGCTCAGAAAGTAAGCAACCACTTTCTTGCTTTTTATATCTGATTTGTCTAAGATAAAACCCGCATTTAATTAAGGAGGCGCGACGTGAGAAAGGTTCTTGTTACAGGCGCTACCGGGTTCATCGGCGGCCACATTGTCAAAGAAAATCTTGCCAGGGGTAATGCTGTCCGTGCCCTGGTCCTGCCGGGTGATCCCGCAGAGAAATCTCTTAAGGACCGTGGCGTGGAAGTTGTAAATGGCGATATCCGTGACTATGGGCAAGTACGTGCGGCAGCGGACGGTAGAGAGGCCATCTTCCACTGTGCAGCGGTCGTCACCGACTGGGCGCCGAAGAAGTCCTTCTGGGATATCACAGTAAGGGGCGCTGAGAATATTGGCAAGGCCGCCCTGGATGCTAAAGTAAAACGCCTGGTGGATATGAGCACGTGCGACGTTTTCGGTGTCGATGAGTCGCGCGTGATGGACGAAACCCTGCCCCTGCGCTACTGGGGCGAGCCCTACCCCGATTCCAAGATAGATTCAGAGAAAATTATGTGGCACTACCACAAGGAGCAGGGGCTGCCCGTGACCATGGTTTATCCCCTGTGGGTCTACGGCGAAGGCGACCAGACCTTCGTACCCCTGCTTGCGGATTCCATCATCAAGAAAGAGATGATATTCTGGCGGAAAAATGCCATCGTCTGGCCTACCTATATCGACAACCTGGTCGACCTTTTGCTGCTGATATCCGAGGATGACAGGGCTGTGGGCAACGGCTACCTGGTGCATGACGGAGAATATACCACCCTTGAGGAGTTTTGCGCCGGCATCGCCGCCGCTTTGAACGTGCCTCCCATTAAGACGTATATACCCTACTGGTCTGCTATGGCAGCGGCCAGGGTGATGGAATTTATCTGGCGGGCCGGCCGCATTAAGATGCGCCCGCTGCTGACTACCTACACTGTGACCAACCTGGGATCAAGATTCAGGTTCAGCATCGAAAAGGCCGAACGCGAACTCGGCTGGAAACCTAAAATCAGCTACGCCGAGGGTTTCAAACGGACCATGGAATGGCTGAAAGCGCTGGACGTCGCCGGACTCAAACAGAAGTAATTCAGTAGCAAGGGAGGTGGTATGAAAAAACCGGTCAAAATCTTGATCGCCGTCCTTATTGCACTGGTCCTGGGGACTGCTATTGGCGTCGGGTCGGTGATGCTGTTCTATAATACGGCGGTCGCCACGCAGAATATTAAGAACGGACCCTGGCAGACTAATCTTGCGACCGGTACTGAGCAGGCTAATCCTTATCTCAGGGCCGCCACTGCCGTCCATTATTTGCTGGCCCTGAATCAGTCCGAGACGATTTATTACTCCGCTAACACTGATGATAGCGGGAACCTGTTGCTTGCCGATTACGATTACAGGGTGGAGGGCAAGGAGCCCGACGCACGCTGGTGGAGCATTACTGTCTACGGAGCGGACGATTTCCTCATCCCTAATGCGTTAAACCGCTATAGTTACAACGCTAACAACGTCTCTCTTGACTCAAATGGTAAATTCTCCATATACGTTTCAAAGCAACAGCAAGCCGGTGCATGGCTGCCGCTGGGCGATCAAAAAAGGTTTGTCCTGGCGTTGAGGCTGTACAACCCCGGACAATCCGTGCGCACCAATCCTGCCACAATTGAACTTCCCCACATCATTAAGGTGGTGAAGAAATGAGGAAATGGATTTTGTGGACGGCGCTGGGGACCCTGGTGGTTGCGGTTGTGGTCCATATAGTCACTCTTGTGGCAATCCCGATAGTAATAATGAATGCCGCTATGGCGAAGTTCCCTGTCAATGAATTGTCGATGGGGCCGAAGACGACTGCGGAGAACCGCCTGGTAGTAAGGCCCTGCCCTGACCTGGTATATTCTGTTGCGTCCTACGATGTGAGCAAAGGGCCTGTGCTGTTTACGGCACAGGTGCCGGTGGATACGTACTGGTCTGTGTCCCTGTATAACCAGGACACCGATAACTATTTCGTAATCAATGACCGGCAGATAAAATCAAACCCGTATGGCCTGCTCCTGGTAAAACAGGGTATGAAATACGAGGACCCTGACAACGCACAGGTTGTCGTGACGCCTGGCGACCGGGGGCTCCTGCTGGTGCGCCACTTGCTGGTTAGCGATGATAAAATGGATGAACTGGTCGAAATACAGAAACAGGCATCTGTTAAGGTATATAGCACTCAGGCACAAACTTCAACATCGTCCAACTGAGAACGAAGTAAAAATAGGGGAGAGATATGAAAGATTTTAATGGGAAAGTAGTTTACATAACTGGTGGTTCGCAGGGTATAGGGCTTGCCGCTGCGAAACTTCTCGCGGCGAAGGGAGCAAGCATCGCTATCTTCGCTCGCAGGAAGCAGGTACTGGATGAAGCATTGAAAGAGATCACCGCTCAACGCCAAAACCCGGAACAAAAGTTTTCCTGCTTTTCACTGGATGTGTCAAAGCAGGACGAAGTTAATAATGTCATGCAGCAGGCCGTTGCCTCCGTCGGCGTGCCGGACGTGCTGATCAATTGCGCCGGCAGGGCCAAACCCGGCTATATGGGTGATATAACGTACGGACAGTTTGACGAGACGATTAAAATCGACCTCTACGGCAATTGGAATACATGTTCCTTCCTGGTCCCTTTGATGAAGAAGAAGGGCGGATATATTGTGAACGTATCTTCCATGTGCGGGTTCATCGGGGTGTTTGGCTACACCGACTATTGCGCCGCCAAGTTCGGCGTAATCGGCTTTTCAGAAGCGCTGCGCAGTGAGCTTAAGCAGCATAATATTGCCGTGTCTGTGCTGTGTCCGCCCGATACCGACACACCTGGTTTCGCCGAAGAAAATAAGACCAAGCCGCCTGAGACTAAAGCAGTTTCGGCCTCTGCCAGCATAATGAAGCCTGAAGCTGTCGCCGCAGCCATGATTAAAGGTATGGCAAAAGGTGGATTTATGATCATACCCAACGCCGACGGCAATTTTACCTATATAATGAAGCGCTTGTTCCCCTGGCTGGTGGACATGGTCACCGATTCTCAGGTAAAAAACGTACAGAAAGCAGCCAAAAGCGCAAAATAATAGAAGCGAACAGAATTGATGTATTGATCACCGCGCTTAGATGGTAGGAAAATTGGACAATTGGAAAGAATAATGTGTTATTGTGCTCAAGGTAAGGAGTCCCGTGGATAAAGAACAGACCTGGTTTTGGAGCGAGCGCTGGCAGCAGGGTGAAAAGGAAGCGACAGAGGATATCATCGCTGGCCGCATTCATGAGTTTCCCGATGCTGAATCGGCAGTAGATTTTCTTAATGGACAGATTGATAAAGACGCAAAATAATGTGAAGGATCAATAACAATGACTGATGACCGACGAAGACTTGTATCAGCCCTGGAGATTGTCACCGGCGTCGGGGTAATACTTTTTTGGGTTGCGTTTTTCACTATCGGGATGGCGCCTGACCCCGCCCCTGCGGGTTACTTTGCTTATGAACATTCCTTCCCCCTGCCCGATGGGCTGATGTCCATCCTTTTAATACTGGCCGGCATACTCCTGCTCAAGAATAAGCGGCCCGCCATGATATTGTCGCTCCTCGCAGCGGGCGCTCTCATTTTCCTGGGCCTGCTTGATTTTAGTTTCAACCTGCAAAATGGGGTGTATGCCGTTTCGAGCCTCGACCTGGTAATCAATGCTTTTATCAATGCCTGGTGCGTGGGTTTTGGGCTTTTTCTCAGTATAGTCGTCGGTAAGTCCCTGTAACATAACTTCCCGGGCACGATTTTTTCTATTAAACAGGAGGCTGATATGAAAGCAGTGCAGTTCAACATTTCGATTCCGCAGTATTTGGCTTTGAAGGCTTTTGGCAGGCTCAGTAAGAGCCTGTATTACAAAGGGCTACTTTCGCCAATTAAACTGGTGGATATCCCCGAGCCGCAGATTACGTCGCCGGACTGGGTAAAGCTAAAAGTACTCCGCTGCGGCATTTGCACCAGCGACATAAATACCATCTTGATGAACAACTCTCCCGCCTGGTCTCCCTACACGTCCTTTCCCTCCGTGCTGGGACATGAGTTTTCAGGACGGATAGTTGAGACAGGCGCCGGAGTTGACGGCCTTAAGACGGGTGATCTCGTAACCGTGAACCCGGTCTTGAATTGCAAGGCCAGGGGGATCGAACCGGAGTGTGAAGCCTGCCGCAAAGGCCTGGCCTGCTGTGAGAATTGGGCCGAAGGCGATCTTCCTCCTGGCATGGCACTGGATCTGTGTTCCGGGACAATCGGCGGATATAGCGAGTATGTCCTCGCCCATAAGAGCCAGGTTTATAAAGCGCCTGCAGGGGTCTCACCGGAAAACATGGCACTGACCGAGCCTTTCTCCATCGCTCTGGAAGCGGTACTGTCCAACCGGCCGGAAAAGGACGACCACGTACTCATCATCGGCGGTGGAGTTATAGGTAATATGATCATCCGGGCCATCCGCGCCCTGGATATCCCCTGCAAGATTACGGTCGCGGTCAGCTCTAAATTCACGGCGGAGCTTTCTAAAAAGGCCGGCGCCGATTCCACGATAACCGGCAAGGAACTGCTTAAAGAGGCGGCGAAGGTTACCGGCGGCAAGTGCTACAAGCCCTTGCTGGGACCCGACAGCATGATGTGCGGATTCGATAAGGTCTATGACTGTTTCTCGCATTCTGACACTGTCAGCCTGGCCATCCTGTCAGTCAAAACCGGGGGCGTGATATCACTTATCGGCATCTCGAACCAGATCAAAATCGATCCTTCCGTGATGTGGGTCAAGCTGATCACCCTGAAGGGGACGCTCTACTATGGCCTGCACGAATGGAAGGGAAAACAGCGGCATGTTTTCGAGATAGCATTGGACCTGATGTCCGGTAAGGGCCTCGACCTGCAAAGCTTCGTTACGCATAAATTCAATCTGGATGAATATCAAAAGATGGTCAAGGTCAATATCAACAAGGGCAAATACAGGGCAATAAAGACCATGTTTGTCTATGAGTGAAGATCGGATTCGGGATTTAATTGACGGGAACGGAGTTAAGGTCCTTGTAGATATCCCGCAGGTTCTCTTTGAGCTCGTTTAACGTAGATCCCTGGGTGCGGTAATCGGGATATTCCTCGAACCATCCAACCCAGCGATCATTTTCCTGGTAATAAACAAACTTTTTTGTTTCCATTTATTAACCCCCTGTTGTACCTGAAGTATCCGGGTATCAGTAAACAGGTTTATCGTGATGTCATAGCTATTGTAGCAGATGAATTGTAAGAGTTAATATTTGCAGGGCTGTTACCGGGTATCCCCTTGTTGAATTGAAACAATGAAGTTATACTATGTAGGTTTTATTTCTTGGTCTGGTTTCCTGGGGCGAAATTCTCTCTTTGAGGTATGCAGATGGGTAATGTGAATGCCAGTATTGATGGGAAAAAGGTCAGGGTCCGGGACGGGACTACCATTCTTCAGGCTGCTGAAGCCAACGGGATCACTATCCCTACTTTGTGTCATATTAAAGACCAGCTTCCTGCAGGCGTATGCCGTGTGTGTGTGGTAGAAGTCGATGGGTCGAGGACGCTGGTCGGTTCCTGCCATACGCCCCTTTCGGAAGGGATGGTGATACACACCTCCTCGCCCAAAGTCACCGCGGCGCGCAAGGTGATCGTGGAGTTGATGCTTACAGTCCATACCGGCGATTGCGTGATAGATACCAACGCTGAGAATTGCAAGCTCCATAGCCTGGCATCCGACTATGAGGTGGGCGCTCCCAGGTTTAATGTAAATGCCCCCCGCTTCTACCCTGCTGAGGAGTCCAACCCGTACGTGCGCCGTAATATGTCGAAGTGCATACTCTGCCGCAAATGTGTCCTGGCCTGCAGCGCCATCGCACATAAAAATATCCTGGGGCTGGCCTATCGCGGCTTCAAATCGAAGGTGGTGACCGGGTCCGACGGGCCTTTGACCAGCGAGGTGTGCCGGGACTGCGGAATATGCATCGAGTATTGTCCCACCGGTGCTCTGAGCGCAGCGCCGGGATTCGTTGTGAAAACGGGAGGGAAGGCATAATGACAAAAGAGACTGCTTCCAACGGGACCGGCCGTTCAACGCTTTTACCTTCCTTGAAAACTGAAGTACAAAAAAATGGCCACATTTCCAGTGAAATAATGTCCGGTTTGGCAGGGCAGACAGGTGTTCAAATTAACGAGGTCTATGGGGTTGCCACTTTCTACTCATATCTCCCCACGGAGCCCGCTGGCAAGAACGTTATCAAGGTCTGCAAGTGCGTGCCGTGCAGTCTTAAGGATGTCCCCGAGGTAGTCGCCGGCATACGCAAGGCGATAGGCGTAACACCGGGGCAAACCACAATGGACGGCAAGTTCTCGTTGGAGATGGTGAACTGCATCGGCGCTTGCGACCAGGCGCCTGCCATGATGATCAACGATACGTTATATGGCAACCTGACTCCCGCTAAAATAGCGGAGATATTGAGTTCTTATTAGCCGAATATATTTAAATAAGGCCGCGGCAGGCGGTTGAGGACCATGGGTACAGCGTAGATTTCTTGAGGCTCAGGAGGTTACACGTGGCGGAAAAGCGAATTGTACTGGGCAACTGCGGAGTTATCGATCCGCGCAATATCGATACTTATATGGCCAAAGGCGGTTTCAAGGGCTTCGAAAAAGCCCGTAAAATGAAGCCCGGGGCCATAGTTGAAGAGGTGAAAAAATCGGGACTGACCGGACGTGGGGGAGCGGGTTTCAAGACCGGCCTTAAATGGGAGCTTGCCCTGAACGCTAAATCCAAAGACAAGTATCTCATCTGCAATGCCGATGAGGGCGAGGTCGGCGCTTTCAAGGACCGGTATATTTTATCTAACGACCCCTTCGGACTGATCGAGGGTATGTGCATAGCCGGGCTGGCCATCGGAGCGAAGCAGGCCTACATTTATCTGAGGGCTGAATACCATTTTCTGAATGAGGTCCTTTGTCATGCCATCAGCCAGGTCAAAGCGAAGGGATTCCTCAAGCACATGGATATCAGCGTATTTGAGGGCGCAGGCGCATATGTTTGCGGTGAGGAGTCGGCCCTGATGGAGTCTATCGAGGGGAAAAGGGGCGAGTCCCGCTATAAGCCGCCCTACCCGCCGACCCGCGGCCTCTGGAACATGCCCACAATAATAAATAATGTAGAGACACTGATGAATGTGCCCCATATCATTAATAACGGTGCTGCCTGGTTCAGCGACCTTGGCACGCCTAAAAGCAAGGGCACCAAGGTATTCAGCGTTAGCGGCGATGTTAAAAAGCCCGGCGTTTACGAACTGGAGATGGGGGGTACACTGAAGGAACTGGTGGTTGACCTGGCCGGCGCTGGTGATATCAAGGCTGTCCAGGTCGGGGGCGCTACGGGTAGCATCTTTCCTGCCTCGATGATCGATGTACGGCTTTCTCATGAGACCTGCCTCGGCTCCGGCGCAGTCGTGGTCTTGAATTCAAGCCGTGACATCATCGATATCGTCTACAACGATGTGCAGTTTCTGAACGATGAGTCCTGCGGCAAGTGCACCCCCTGCCGCGAGGGA
>JBEKCL010000074.1:0-14333 GCA_050014895.1 Dehalococcoidia bacterium | reverse complement strand
ACGTTGCCAGCAGCTTCCCCGGGGTTGAAAAGGCTTTTGCCATACAGGCTGGTCGCGAAGTCCGCATAATTGTTAAACCTGAGCAGGTTGATGACCTGGCGGCAATGCGGCTTGCGCGTGATATAGTGAAGAAAATTGAAGAGAGTCTTCAGTATCCGGGACAGATCAAGGTGACTGTCATGAGAGAGGTACGGGCGGTAGATTACGCAAAGTAATTTAGCTTGGTGTATTGTTTTTGAAAATCCTGGCAGTTGGCGATATTGTAGGCAAGCCTGGAAGGAAGGCCCTTCAGCAATTCCTTCCAGGCTTAATTAATGAATACGGCGTCCAGTTTGTGATTGCCAACGGTGAAAACTCTGCCCATGGCATTGGCATCACCGTTAAGACAGCCCATGAATTAATAGGTTGCGGTGTGGATGTTATCACTACAGGAAATCATGTCTGGGCCCAACGTGACATTATCCAGCATATGGATGGTGAGATGCCCATTTTGCGGCCGCTTAATTTTCCTCCTGGCTCTCCCGGGCGTGGTTATTTAATTCTGCGCCATGTTATGGTTGTCAATTTGATTGGGCGCATATTTGTCGGGCCGGCAGATTGCCCGTTCCGGGCAATGGATGCGCTTCTTGCAGGTATAGATCCTCTCCCCAAGATTATTATCGTTGATTTTCATGCCGAAGCTACTTCAGAAAAAGTTGCACTTGGAAGATATCTGAACGGTAGAGTGAGCGCCGTCTTCGGCACGCATACACATGTAGGCACAATAGATAACCGTGTCTTGCCTGGCGGCACTGCCTATGTAACTGATCTTGGAATGGTGGGGCCTGTGAATTCCATTATAGGTGATGATATAGATAATGTCCTAAACAGTTTTTTAATGGGTATGCCGCACAGATTATCGGTTGGCAAGGGACCGGCTGCGCTGGATGCTATACTATTAGATATAAATGATGAGTCAGGGAAAGCCAGCAGCATAACGCGCATTCGCAAAGAGGAGTGCGATAATTGAAATACGATCTGCATTTGCATACGACGGGATCTGATGGAAGGTTAACGCCGACGGAGTTGGTGGAACTTGCCAGAACACGTGGCCTTAAAGTCATCGCCGTAACCGACCACGATAGCGTAGGGGGGATTGATGAAGCTATTAAAGAAGCGCTCAATGAACCACCTGTCACGATAATACCCGGTGTAGAAATCAATACTGATTTGGCCAGCGGAGAACTTCACGTACTTGGTTATTTCATCAACTATGTCGATCCTGAGCTGGTCGTTTCTCTTGGTAAAATACGTGAGTCCAGGGTTGGGCGAGCAGAAAAAATGGTTGACAAATTGCATGGATTGGGCGTGCAGGTGGAATGGCAAAGGATCTTGGATCTTGCTCGTGGAGATTCTATTTGCCGTCCTCATATCGCCCAGGCCATGCTGGAAAAAGGTTATGTGACTTCTGAACGCGAAGCCTTCGACAAATATATAGGGCGCAATGGCCCCGCTTATGTGGAACGTGAAAAGGTCAAACCGGTGGATGCTGTTGAGATAATTAAAAAAGCGGGAGGTCTGCCTGTTCTGGCCCACCCGGCTGATATTCAGGACTTGGATGACATGATCAAGGAATTAATAGAAGCCGGCCTTGTAGGGCTTGAGGTCTATTACGGTCAATACGATAAGGCAACCGTGGATAGGCTGATCCGGATAGCGGAAAACTATAAACTCATCATGACCGGCGGCACAGATTATCATCATTTTCAGGACAATCATGAGGTTCCCTTAGGTTCGGTTGATATTCCTGACAGTTGCATCCGGCAGTTATTTTCTTTGGCTCGGAAAGAAATTAAACTGGACTAGCAAGTTCAAAGTTATCTGCGCACTTTAATTTCTACTAGCTGATCCAGCCTAGGTTAAAAAGCGGATGGAACACGATATAAAAAAGTAATATAATATATCGATTTTCAGGGAAATAACCGCGAAAGGAGAAACATGGACGCATCTCGCGAAATTTTCTATCACATTCCATTAATAGTTCAACTTCTCGTATACCTTTCAGCAATAGTTGCGATTGGCCTAATCTGTTATATGGTTTACAGGCGATACCAGATGTGGATGCTGGGCAAGCCTGATAAACGCTTTGACCAGCCCGGCAAAAGGATTTGGGAGTTCATAAAAATTACAATCCTGGATGCCGTATTCCACAGGCGTTTCTTGAGGGAGCCCTATCCGGGAATAATGCACTTTTTGATATTCATCGGTTGTATTCTCCTGTTTGTTGGCGCAAGCCTCGACTTCCTTAATCATTATGTATTTGACCCTTTCCATGCGGCCTTTATTCACGGTCCCGTCTATATATATTTGGGCGGTTTATGGAATATTGGCGGCCTGATGGTGCTTGTTGGCCTTTTACTGGCTTTTATCCGAAGGTATATACAACGGCCCAAGAGGTTAAACACGGTTTTGGATGATGGGGTAGCCTTGCTGCTGATCCTCATCGTTGTTATTACCGGTTTCTTTCTCCAGGCTTTCAGGATGATTGCTGCAACACCCGCCGAACTGGGATTAACCAAACCTGAATTTTATTCGCATCCTGACTGGGGTCAGGCCAGGTTCGTTGGTTTCTGGATTGCCGGATTGTTTTCCGGATTGCCTGAAGCTACCAGGGTACTGTGGTACCAGATCCTGTGGTATGGACATGTCATCATCACTGTAGGCTCAGTGTTCTACGTCATCGTTGCCTGGGACAAATTGACCCATATACTGATATCCCCTGTTAATGTACTGTTTAAAACTTCGAGGCCGAAGGGTGCATTGAGCTATGTCAATCTGGAAACTGCAGAAACCTACGGTATCGGCAAAATCGAAGATTTTACATGGAAACAGCTTTTTGATCTTGATGCATGCACTAACTGCGGCCGGTGTCAGGACCGTTGCCCGGCTGCTTTAACAGATAAGCCTCTTTCTCCGCGCAAATTAATACAGGACTTGAAAGCGCACTGGATTGAACGTGCCCCTGCGCTCATGGCAGAAAATAAAGCCAAAGCGAAGGCAGGCAATACTGATACCGCTACCGCTGCGGTTGCCGAGGCTCCTGCCGAAGGTGCAACAGCCATGGTCGGCGGAGTAATAACTGAAGATGAAATCTGGGCATGCACTACATGCAGGGCATGCCAGGATATTTGCCCTGTTTTTATCGAGCATATAGATAAGATAATTGATATGCGCAGGCATCTGGTTCTTGACCTGGCGCAAATTCCTGAGACCGGAGAAGCGATTCTGAAATGTATCGAAGCTCGCGGGCATAGTTGTAAAGGTACAACCCTTACAAGGACGGATTGGACCGCTGGACTGGATATTAAGTCTCTATCTGAAAATAAAGATGTGGAGTATTGTTTCTTTGCCGGATGTGCTGCCTCATTGGAAGAGCGTAGCACCAAAATTGCCATCGCTACAGCAAAAATCTTGAAGGCCGCCGGCGTTAGCTTCGGAATACTGGGTGTCGAGGAAATGTGCTGCGGAGAACCTGCCAGAAGGATGGGTAATGAATACCTGTTCCAGACGCTTGCAGCCGGGAATGTTGAGATATTTAAAAATTATGGGGTAAAAAAGATCATCACCATGTGTCCGCACTGCTTCAATACTCTTAAAAATGAATACCCCCAGTTTGCAGGAAATTACGAGGTGATTCATCACAGCACCTTTATTTCCAATCTCATCAAAGAGGGTAAGATTAAACCGGTAAATATGAAAGAGAACAGGATCACCTATCATGATTCCTGTTATCTTGGCAGGCACAATGATATATATGATCCACAGAGGCATGTGCTTCAGTCGATCAATAAACTGCCCCTGGTTGAGATGGCGCGTTCCAGGAACGGCGGGTTCTGTTGTGGCGCTGGCGGTGGGCGTTTCTGGATGGAGGAAAAGATCGGTAAACGTATCAGTGAAGTCCGCATCGAGCAGGTGATGGAGACGGGTGCTGAGATAGTTGCAACGGCTTGTCCGTATTGTGTCCAGATGTTTACTGACGCAATTAAAGCTAAAGGCGCCGAAGAGACCCTTATTGCCAGGGATATCGCAGAATTGGTTGCCGAGTCTTTAGAAGCGAAGAAATAACCTCTCTAATAGCTGACCGTTAATAAAAGGCCGTGATAGTCACTATCACGGCCTTTCTTATTCACCGGTTCAACCTATATATCAGGAATGGTAAATAACACAAATACAAGTCATATTGCTCAAGTAAATAACGATGAAAGACCTTCCAAGAATAAGACCTCAAACCCGTGTATAAATTGAATTGACATCAAATTCTGCGTTGCATATACTTGAATCCAGCTTTATCTTAGAGATATTTTCCACGAAATAAGATCGGAGGGAGCCGTGCATAGGATTATTGGCAATATTTGCTTTATCAGTGATTCTTGTTCAAGCGTTATTATTGCCGGCCGCTGTCCGGGCGGACACATGCCCCCCGGGTGTTACTTATATTTGGGCATTTAATACCTTGCCTGTAACCGACATAAAAGATTCGCAGCTGTGTTCCATGGTACAGTGTGTTGGATTGTAAGGGAAAATATCGTAGCAAATAAGCCGTCGGATGGATTTCCCGGGTTCGTATTTGAATACGATACCACACCCGGCGTATATCCCAACAGAGTGGACGCTGAATATGTGTCACATACACAAACCATAGTGGAGGGTGACGATGAAATTACAGTTACTATATGTGAAACTTTTAAGGCTTTTGTGAAAGGCCTTAATCCTTGCGATACATATTATGTGCGAACGAACTTTTTTTACCCTGTTAGTTATGTGGGTGTGGAACCTTGTTTTACAGTTCGCCTGGGCAATGCGGTCCATTTTATGACAACAGGCTGTCGAATCGGACCTTTGGGTCAGGGTGGTGCGGGAACAGCATCGGGAATATCGACGGTCCCGTCATGGCCCAAACCTGTGCAAATGTCCAATATTGTAGTACAGAGTGCGGCTATCGCCACTCCAAAGGTAGCACCGGGCGAAAAGGTGGATGTAACAGCTTCCGTGACTAATAAGGGCAGTACAAACGGCGATGCCAGGTTGATCCTGTATATGAACGGTCAGGAAGCGGATTCGCAAGGTGTGACATTGGCCAGCGGCCAGAGTTCACAAGTGCACTTTTATGTGACTATGAACGAACCGGGAACATACAGCGTCCACGTGGGCAGCGTTCCTGCTGGCAGCTTCAAGGTAGATACGTTCGCTAATAATGATACCCTTATTTACATCATCATAGCTTTGTTTGTGTTGGGTATCGCAGGCACTCTATACATGGTAACCAGGCGGCGCGCTGTTTAATCCAGGATACTGCAAATAGACGATCAAAAGGGGGGCACATCGTATGACGCGCCCCCCTTTATTCAAGGATGACAAGCATCTCCCGAATAGATAATTCAGTATCCAATGTCCGGCTTAAAGGTTAAGAAACCGTGCGAACATGTAACCTGTGTGTGACCGCAGTTATTTACTTCTTCTTCCATATAACCGGATTGTTCCAGTTTTCGTAAGGAGGTCATGGAATGGCTATCAGATTTATAATTAGGGAAAAAGGTATAATTTGTTAACAGGCTGTTGAAACATGTTATGAGAGCAGTCCAAAGCTAAGATCTGGCAAGGTAAAATTCGACGAAAAAGCAGACTCTATGTCTATAAACGGGCAGTATAAGAAGAATCTTGACGCCATATCGGCAAGCGCAATAGTTCTTCAACCGCAATTGAGGAGGAATATATGAATCTGCAAGACTGGACACCACTGGCTGAAGGCCGCGTTTCCAACGTATTCGTTTCAAAAGACAAACTTGTGCTCAAGCTATTGCACAAAACCGTGCCGGACTGGAAGGTGGACGATGAATTCAGGCGCTGCCAGATTATTACGAAAGCGGGCGTCCTGTCGCCCCGGGTGTTTGAAATTGTGGAAGTTGAGGGCCGGCGAGGAATAATCTTTGAATGGGCCGGCGAGCGCGACCTAATGAACGCCAAACTGGGGAATCCCTTGAACCTGACATCGGGAGCACAGTTTATGTCAAAGGTACACCAGGAATTTTTGAACAGGGAAGCCCCGGAGCTGCCTGACATAAAAGAAGAGGCATTGCGCATGGGCCGACTGCTTCCTGAAGGGACCATCCGGCCGGAGCAATTTGAAATCCTGCAACGCTACCTGGACCAATTGCCGTCTGGCAACAATATCTGCCATATGGATTTTCATCCCGGCAACATCATGCTCAATAATGGTTATAATAGTGGCCACCAGATTATTGACTGGTCCGAAGCCGTCAAGGGCGTGCCTGCTGCTGATATCGCCATGACGTCCTTAATACTTTCCATGGCGGAAAACTCACCGGGAACCAGCATCCTGCTTCAAATAATTATTCCCATATTTCGTAAAGCCTTTGAAAAGCGTTACCGCTCACACGTGACATCCCAAATGAAAATTACCGCTGAAAGCCTCCAGAACTGGATGCTGGTGACGCTCATTTTTCGCATGTACATGTGGCAACTTGAGAGTGAGCGGGAATTATTAACCGGTATGATCCAGGAAAAACTTAAAGAATTTAAAAACGCAGTCCACTAATAGATTATTAGATGGTGACGGACCGCTGTTGAGAAGGTTTCATGCTGGTCACATTGTCCGAAATACTGGTGCCTGCCCAAAATAACAATTACGCTGTGATAGCGCCGGATTTTCTGAGCATCGGCATGCTAAAGCACTATCTTTGCGTGGCTGAAAAATATGAGACGCCCATTATTGCCAGCTATCCTCCCCTGCCTACTGACCGTTTCCGGCCCTTCAACCGCTGGGTGGGCAAAGTGCGCGCCCTTTGCGATGCGGCGCGGGTTCCAGTATGCCTTCACCTGGATCACGGGAAGGATGTGCAAACTTGCATAAAAGCCGTCACGGCCGGGTTTACTAGCGTGATGATTGATGCCAGCATCCATGACTTTGACCTGAACCTGGAAATGACCCGGCAGGTTGTGGATGTGGCCCATAAGGCTGACGTCAGTGTGGAGGCAGAAATCGGCCACGTGGGGGCCAATAAAGACAGCCTTGACGGCCGGGCGCTTACCGATGACCTGACCGATACAGACCAGGCCGCGAATTTTGCCGGACAAACCGGCATCGACGCTCTGGCCGTGTCCATCGGTACGTTGCACGGCGCCTATAAGGGCACGCCTCACATTGATTTCCAACGCCTGTCCGCCATCCGGGCCTGCGTGCATGTTCCTCTGGTGCTTCACGGCGGTTCGGGAACCGGTGATGAAAATATCCGCCGGTCAGTTGCAGGCGGCATTTGCAAAATTAATGTGTTCACCGATATCATTAAGCCTTATTTGAAAGCTACAAAATCAGGGATTAACCCTATGAAAAAAGGCGGACCGGGATACTATCAACTCGCCGCGGTTGACGAAATCCTGAGAGGCTATTTTGAAGTATCCGGCAGCCTGGGAAGGGCACAATGCAGCAAAACAGAGAAGAAATTTTACGGAAGATAAAAGCAGAAAACTGGGACTTGGTAATAATCGGCGGCGGCATCACTGGGGCCGGTATCATGCGGGAAGCGGTCCGCCGAAATGTAAAAACCCTGCTGGTTGAACAGCGTGATTTTGCATGGGGGTCATCCAGCCGTTCCGGCCAATTGGTGCATGGCGGCTTGCGCTACTTGAAACAGGGGGATATTAAGCTTACCTACCAATCCGTGAGCGAGCGGGAATCGCTTTTGAAAGAGCTTCCCGGCCTGGTCAATCCGTTTGGCATGATGATGGCAATTTATAAAGGGAAGTGGCTTGATCGATTAATTGTGCGGGCTGCCCTGCTGACATATGACATCATGAGCCGGAAATTTAGAGCACACACCTATTCCGTCAAGGAAATGATCAAGCGGTTCCCCGGCGTCCGGGAACAAGATCTGGAATGCGGTCTTCTTTTTTATGAATCCCTGACCGATGATGCCCGGCTCGTACTCCGGGTTTTGCAGCAAGCTGAGGAGGAAGGCGGTGTTGCCGTTAACTATTGCCAGGTCACCGGGCTGCTTAAGAAAAACGACCTGGTTTGCGGTGTATCGTTGGAAGATAAGACCACGGGTGATAAACTGGACGTTTATGCCAAACAGGTGATCAACGCCACTGGCGCCTGGGCCGACATATTGCGCGGCAGTGTCAGGAAGACGAACTCAAAACGAATGCGGCCCCTGCGGGGAAGCCACCTGGTTTTTTCTGCAGAAAGGCTGCCGGTATTCCAGAGTATTGTGATCACGCATCCCACCAGCAAACGGCCCGGTTTTGTATTTCCCTGGGAAGGCCGGGTAATTACCGGCGATACGGATATCGATCATACGGAGGACCTGAATATAGAAGCTTCAATCACACTGGAAGAGACTGATTATATGCTGGAAAATGTCCAATACCACTTTCCTCATCTAGATATCACCCGAAAAGATATTATTGCTTCATTTTCAGGAGTCCGGCCGGTGGTGGGCTCGGGAAAAAAAGATCCATCCAGTGAATCCCGGGACCATGTTGTGTGGCAGGAAGACGGATTGCTGACCGTCACCGGGGGCAAATTAACCACGTTCCGGCTAATTGCCCTGGATGCCCTTAAAGCCGCCCAACCGTTGCTGGGAAAGCTGCCTGGCCTTGATAAAAAGCAGCGTGTTTTCTCGCCATTAAAAGATATTACATCTGTTTCAAAAGACCTTAAACCTGAAATCATGGCCCGTCTGCTGGGGCGCTACGGTAACCGGGCAAAGGACCTGATTGCCGGTGCAAAAACAGCTGAACTGGAGAAAATCCCCGGCACGCTGACCTTGTGGGCGGAACTGCGGTTTGCCGCACAAAATGAAACGGTCGTGCACCTCGAAGACCTGATGCTGCGTAGGACCCGCATTGCCCTGCTCCTTGAAAACGGTGGAAAAACTATCCTCCCTCGAATCAGGGCAATCTGCCAGCCGCTTCTCGGTTGGGACGATGAGAAATGGTACCGGGAAGAACAACATTATCTGGAAACACGGAAGCGGTTTTATAGTACTCAATAGTAATTATTTAAATTTAGCAGTTTGTTGAATCCCAGATTTTTTAAACAATATATCGTCATATTTTTAGCTGGACTTTTTTACGATATAACCCGTAAGAAGAATAAGAACTCGCATTTGATAAAAGAATGTATAACAGTAAACGAGTTTATGGCTTCCCAGCAATCGTTTTACTAAGAGCTTCTATGACAAAAAGCGTGAAGAGTTCAGGGCAAAACATGAAGGGTTGTACTACCAGTTAACACTGGTTTTCCCCCAAAGCTTTCCAGGCGATAAATATTCTTATCTTTCAGGTCAGGTCTTAATATTCATTCATCTCAACAGTTGGCTGAGACTGAAAAGTAGAATGCCGAGTCCCAATACTATCAAAGTAATTGGACAGGGCAAAGGAAGACCTTTTAATGGATTGGGGCGATGTGCAAACATGAGCGAGGCATCCACAAACAGCAAAACAGCGGCTATTATTAGAAACACCAAAGAAGCAATCAGCATTATCCCACCTCCTAAATATAGGCTGGCTAGAGTATGCTAATAGCCAATATATTTGTCAATTTCGCACGTACTGCATTTGAAACCGCCTTAGAGAAAGATATTGCAGGTCAGTTGCCATTGTTTGTATGGCTGGCTGGATAAAGGTTTTCCCCTAAGGCTATTTGTAAGCATTTTTATTGCATTTAGGACAGATATCGGCTTTTTTGAAGGCATAGTAAATTAAGTAAACAATGCCAAATAAACTAAAATAACCACAACCAAGTTTGCTTTTTACAGGTATTATTAGTCTGCCGCAATGAACACATATAATACCCCCTCCGGCTCTTTTGGACGCGTCTACCTGTTGCTGCGATGTAGGAACAGGTGGTTGGGCTTTCTCTTGGGGCAGTATCCCCCAATTCATTGGATATCCACAATGAGGGCATTGCTTTACGCCATACTGCATATACTCATAGCATCTTGGACAGTAGTTATTCAACTCCCGCTTAATCCTTCCCATGTACCCCTACCATATACGAGCCGTACTTCATGCCTGCAATTATAGATTATCTAATAGAAACATCAATACAACCCGGCCAGAGCCATCAGAAGGCATCAATTTCGTTGGCACTGCCTTTGAAACAGCCTTAGGGAAGAAACTGGAGGGGGTAATCGGTACAGAACCATTACCCCCAAACGGCAGGTTCTATTTCAAGGCTTTTCGATGCAAAAATTGGAATGCGTATGATACTCTTATGTTGGGAAGGTGAAATTTAGGAGGCAGCGTTGAATTTCAGATATACTCGAGCGTTGATCCTTTTTAGCATTGCAGTTTTTACTCAAATGCTTTCTTGCGCTGGCTCTACCAACGTAAATAACATGGAGGTCAGTCCTTCGGAAGTTTGAGGTGGACCCCATCAGTAGGAAAGGATAGGGGCCTTACTAAGAGAGAGTCCTGCCATTCCTACAGTATTTGTTACCAGGGATTCTACCACATTGGAAAAAGTATTCTCCACGGCACCGGTGTACACTTCCACTGGTGTCCGGTTGCCCAGTGACTGGTGTGGAAATACGCACCAAGACTAATCCTGGCCTTGCGGCCGCTTTCATAGGCTTTCAGATACACCTCCTCGTACTTTACTGTTCGCCATAGCCGCTCGATAAACAGGTTGTCGTTATAGCTACCCTTGCCATCCATGCTGATTCTGATATTGTGCCCCTCCAGTAACCTGGTGAAGGCGTCACCGGTGAACTGACTGCCCTGGTCGGTGTTGAATATTTCAGGCGTACCCTTGCTGAGCGCTTCTTCCAGTGCGGCAACACAGAAGTCGGCATCCAGCGTGTTGGATAGCCGCCAGGAAATAACATACCGGCTATACCAGTCGATAATTGTCACCAGGTACAGGAAACCCCTGGACATGGGAATATAAGTTATATCCGCCGCCCACACCTGATTTGGCCGTGTTATTTTCAGGTCACGCAGCAGATACGGATAGACCTTATGCCCCGGTGCCGGCTTGCTGGTTCTGGGGCGCCGGTAAACTGCCCGGATGCCCATGCGCTGCATTAGCCGCCGGACACGTTTCCGGTTGACCGTGAGGCCTGCCTGTTTCTTTAACTCCACGGCTATCTTGCGCGCCCCGTAGAATGGCGTCGCCAAATACTGACGGTCGATTAGCTTCATCAGCACAAGATCCTCATCAGGAAGTCCTTTTGGCTGATAGTACAAGCCTGAGCGGTTGATACCCAGCAGATGGCACTGTCTTACTACCGATAGCGACGGGGGCGGCGGATGACTGCCTCTCGCCGTTGCTCTGCACTCAGCGACCGAGAGTGTTCTCTAAAAAATCCCGCTCTACCTTAAGCTGGCCAATCTGCTGGTAGAGCTGTGCCACTAACTGCTGGTTGTCTGGTTTTTTCTGTTCGTGGCTATTACCGAAGATACCTGCTGCGCCATCGGTAAGTTCCTTCTTCCACTTGTGGACCTGACTCGGATGTACATCAAAACGGCTGGCTAGTTGTGCCACCGTCTCTTCTCCCTTGAGCGCCTCCATGGCTACCTTGGCCTTGAAGGACGGGCTATGCTTCCTGCGGTTTTCTTTCATGTTTTGCTCCCTTTCTATTTTATTATTTTAAGGGCAAAACTCTCTCTTAACCACCTGTCCGAATTTTGGGGACCACCTCAAACAACACATTATTTGGTTCATTTTGCATTCTGGCGTTATGCAGTGGTATGGAGGTTGGGTGGTATACTATTGAATTGGCCATCGCAAGCATTTACAATAAGGGTATTAAGGTAGATATTATTTCATGCAGAATTCCTTTCCCTGCCAAAAATGCGGAGTGTCGAATCGGATTGGCGATAAATCATGCGGGAGTTGCGGCATGGTATTTCAATACTACTGTCCGCAGTGCCGGTCCCCTATCAAATGTAACGATACTCTGTGTGCCGTATGCGGAAACAGATTAAGTTGGTCTTCTGAAAACGAGAACCAGGCCGGTCATGCAACACAACCGGACGGAGCCCTGCACAAGCAGAGGAACACTTCATGGATTGGTCCTTTTATAGGTTTGATAGTGTTACTCGTGTTGGTAGCGGTAGCGTATTATGTCTTTATTATGTCGCCGACGCCGCAAAGTCCGCCAATTGTAACGGAAAACCTGACTTCTAATAAGAAGCAAGCAGAGGTGCTCGTCGATAAACAACCGCCAGTGATTTCAGGCATACAGGTAAATTATTTATCCTCCAATTCTGTGGAGATACGCTGGATTACAGATGAACCATCGACCAGCCAGGTTATCTGGAATGCCCAAAATAATATCACTAACACGACGCCGCAAAAAGAAGCAATGGTGACTCAGCATTCAGTTGAATTAGATACCCTGAATTCTAAAACCACCTATTATTTTAAGGTGAGATCAGTGGACCAGTCTGGTAACGAAGCATTATCGGTTGAAAAATCTTTTGACGTTGGGAAACAGCCTGTCTTAACCGGCGTGGAAATCGCAATGAGCTCAATGTCCATTGAAGAGAAACCTCCTGTCACCGGTGTGCGAACGTATGTACGCGGGCAGGTAAGGAATACAGGAGAAGCACCTCTGAATATCAAAGATATCGAGGTGGCAATAAACATCACTGTTACCGGCACAACTGGTTCTAGTGAAGTTTTGGCAGTGCTCGATCCATATCCTGTTGAAGTGGGCCCCGGCGAGACCCATAAATTTTATGCGATAGTCCCAAACAATACAGATCCGAATTATACGGTTTCGGCAAGAATCCTGAATCAGTAGCTATTACGATCAGCCGCCGAGTCTGACGAGCGGGAGTCCTTTAGAGCAAAGAGGGCATTCATCCGGTTTATAGGTCTTGGTGGTGGATCTCAAACAACTGAAGAGCGGTGCGCCGAGGTCTAATTTCTGATCGGAACGGTCTACCAGCACTCCTATTCCTATAATGTCCCCATTGAGTTTCTTAACGGCATTTATGACTTCAATCACGGAGCCACCCGTTGTTAGTATGTCGTCTACTATCAGGACCCGTTCTCCCGGTTTAATTGTGAACCCTCGCCGGAAGACCCTGGTAGTCCCATCCTTCTCGGCGAAAGCGCTGCGAATACCTAATTGTTTTGCAATTTCGAATGCTAATATTACCCCGCCTGTAGTCGGTCCTGCTACCACCTGTATTTTTTGGTTTCTATAATGCTGTGCAATCAATTCGCAGAGTCTAGAAGTTGATTCAGGAAACTGAAGCACTCTGAATTTTTCCCAGTATACAGGCGAATGAAGCCCTGAAGTCAACAGAAAATGGCCTTCAAGCAAAGCGCCGGCATCTTTGAAAATGTTCAGCACTTCGTTTTCATTCATGGTGTTTACCCTAGTTGAAACAAAATGTGATAAATTATGCGCCCGGATCTGATTTATTGCTTTTGATCATGTCCACAATTAAGACGATCAGCAATGTGCCAACTATGAGTATGAAAATAGGGATCATGACGACTCGTATATCGGGGTAAGCTGCAGTCCAATACCGAAACCACACTTTCCCTATTATATCTTCCCGCGGCATGAGCCAACCAGTATGCGAATCATTGCTGTTATTCCTGTTGTCCCCAAGCACAAAATATTGACCATCTGGTATTTCGCGCTCGGGCATGATGTAATTTGGTTTTTCTTTAATATAAGGCTCATTCAAAGGATGGTTATTAATATAGACAGCCCCGTTCTTAATTTCTACGATATCACCGGGAACTCCAATCACACGTTTAATAAAGCAATTGGGATGCTGTGTAAAGAACGGATCGAAGGCCGGTTTTGGTCCGTTGCCTGGAGCGTAGAGTACTATCTCGTCTCCTAATCGGGGAGTGCCTCCGAGTTGATACGCCAGCTTATCGACGATGATGAGGTCTCCTTCGTAGAAGGTTGGCTGCATCGAGATATTAAATACCTCAAAGCTCTTTATTGAGATTTGGAGGCCAATAAAAATGACCACTGCGATAAGCAGTGTGATTAAGAATTCCCGTATTATCCGCAAATACAGATACCTACTTTGATCATGGGCACAATTATATGATATAAGCTTATGTTTGTGCCAATGTTATCTAAACTTTCATTGCTACTTGTTCGTTTCACCAATTGTCGGTCAATTAATTTGTGATGGTACCGGCAAAGTTATAAGATAGTCGCACAGCATGATTACGAGGAGGTATAAATGAAGTTACGAAATCTTATAGTGGTTCTGGGTGTAGTTTCGCTACTGAGTGCAATTATGGCATGTACTGCGTGTGCTCCGTCCCCCGCAGTTGTTTACCAGGG
>JBEKCL010000073.1:0-14654 GCA_050014895.1 Dehalococcoidia bacterium | reverse complement strand
TGTAACACCCGATAAATAGTTAGCACAAAGCATAAGCAAAGGGGGCGTACATAAAATGTACGCCCCCTTTTTACTGGTCTGCTTCAGACCGATCATATTCGATTTTATGATTTCTTAACCACACGCGGTGAAGTTTATGCCGAATCCATTGCAGGTAAATTATTTACCCGGGTTGAAATAGTCATACCACATATCGGCATCTTTGAGCGGGTATTCGCCCAAATACACATCTTCATCACCCTTGATTATACCCATGCCACAGGGAGAACCAAAGACCACAGGCGCGCCGTAAGTCTTGGCCCCTGAATAGGTATACCTGCCCTGGAACGAATCAAAGGTCCCACCCGTGAAGGCCTTCATCATCGCATCAGGGTCCGTGGTGCCGATGCTCTGCGCACATTCGATATATTGTGACAGGTGAGTGATGAATATTGAGAATATACCGTAATTATCAAGCGGCTTACCATACTTCTGCTTGTATCTGTCCAACATCCTCTGTGTCATATCCAGGTATTTCTGCGCCACAGTGACTTGTTTCAATTCCATGGGATTCTCCCGATTTCCCATTATGCCCTGCGCAGCTTCTTTGCCGCAAATGCTAAAAGTTATATCCACCAGGCTGTCAGATGTTTGTCCTATGGGCCATTTGTAACCCATCTCCCATCTCTGCTTGGCAAATAACGCAGTGTCGAGTAGCGTGCCGCCGATAAATACTACCTCGGCCCCCTGCTCCGCCATCTTCGCAATGTATGGCGTGAAATTCGTGGTACCAGTCGGGAAGTAAACGCGCAGGTTTTTTATGCCAAATTCCTTCTCAAAGCGCTTGTCAATAACATCAAAAGCAGATTCCGATATACGCCGGTCATCCATGTTCCCGGTCCAGGCCAGTACATGCTTGTCCGGGTGTGCCTTCATGACAGCCAGTGCCTGATTTAAAGTAATCTCCCCTGTGGGAGTCCCGAAGATAACGTAAGGATCCTTTTTGGGACTGTAAATAAGGCTCCCTGTCCTGGTGATGAGTATGACTTTCTCAGGGTTGGTGACAGGGCTTAATGCTGAAAATCCGGGGCCAATATAGCCCATGATGGAAATAACTCCATCATCGTAAATAAGCTTACGGGCTGCCGCTGCTGCCCCAGCCGGGGTCCACTGATCGTCGCCCCAGGTAAGATCTACTTTATAGACATCGTTGCCTATTTTTACACCACCGTCTTCATTCAGGAGCTCGATGTATACATCGGCTATCTGCCTGCCCCGCTCACCATACATTGCCGCAGGCCCGCTGAACGGCATAAGACAACCGATTTTAAGTGTTTTTTGTTCTGCTGCAGGCTGGGTTGAGGGTCCAGCTCCACAGGCCGTGGTAATTATCAAGGTCCCGATGCAAACCAAAAGTAGAAGGTAAGTTAATGCATTCCTAATTTTCATTGACATCTCCTCTCCAATCTGCCATTTAAGCCAGGATCATTACAATACAGGCAAATTGGAACTGCTATAAAACTTCAAATTATACAACGTGTTATAACGAATCCCCGAGATATTCTAACTCATCTAATTGCCGATTTGCCTAGGGTTTCATGAACTCGTGTATTAGTGCCGTACTGTGCTTGACCTTTTTGCCGTTTACCAACAGGTCTACAGTGCAATCTGAGAAGAAACGCACAGCCCCATGTCCATAAGTGGTGGTTTCATTATTCAACAGGGGGTAACCTGCAGGGAGAGGATAGCTTTCAATAAGATTCTTTAAGTTGTGAGTAATCTCACCCTTCACTACTTCGCTGTCTATCTTCAAAACCAGTTTTCTAGGATATTCAATACCCGTCTCATGATCCATAACGAAATCATAGGGTTCACCAACTATTTCTTGCGACATATCGACGAGTCTGTCACCTTCAAAGGACATAACTACGTTAATAGGTGCATGATCCATACATTCTCCAAGTTGGCCTACCGAATATATGAAGGTATGCCCCGGAAGAAAAATCCTGCCCCAGTACCAGTAATCATACAAATCACCGATGCTGGTATTGCCCCAGTTATGGTCATGATAACCTGTACCGGTGACATTCATCTCTTTACCATTAACCGTTAGCTTGCCCTTGACCTTGGCCCGCGGCTGTGCAATTGTCCAGCCCATATATATTAAAGGATTCATGCTGAAATAGGCGGTGCCGTCCGGGGGAGACCTGTAACCCTGGACAAGGCTCTTAAACTCAAGGTCTGCCCCTAAACCATCGGCAAGAAAATGCATTTTATATATGGGGGGCTCACCAAAAACCCGGTTATCACCCATCTTTACATCGCATTTCTCAGTAGAGATGGATACAGCGCTGTTATCAAACGGCTTCTTTACCATTATTTTTTTACCAGCCGGGTCATATACTGAGAAATCTATAAACCGCTCTTTTACAATCCCTCCTTCCTTTCCAGCGCTTGTTAGTTCCCACCAGATAGATGCCATTGAATAATTGTTATCGAAAGTAGCATCAAAATACCACCACTCGTAATTTATTGGGGACAAAGTATCGTGAATGGAGTCGTCTGCTTTATCCAGATAAAAATCGGCAGGATCTAACGCGTACTGCTCCGGTCCCGTATCTGTACTATCCATTTACCTCTCCCTGAATCGTTTTTGCAAATTTATACTTCGATATGATAATTTTACCCGTCGATAATAACATAGCAGTTATTAAAAGTAAATATGTGCAAATGTAGCCTGAATTATGTTTTAATTTAAGTTGTATCTCAGGCAGTTGTTCCGCCACAGAAATATCACTCAATAACAAGTCCGCCCCTAGGCCACACTAGAGAAAATCCACGGTACCAATAGTAATCAAAACGAAAGATCTATATTGAGAATATCCGACCATCATTACATATCCCACCTTGTATAAACTGATAACCTGGATATAGCAGTAATGCCAATCCTATATTCACAGAAATAAAGCCATACTGGGAATTTTACCCGATATGACTTTGCCGGCATTAAATCAGATATATTTCCGTTAATTTAAATAAGTATTATTACCCATTGACAAACATATGCGGCTATACTAAAATATTGCCCACTACAACTGCATAATCGTGTATATATCGAATATTTTGCTATATGCAAAATATTTGTTGTGGCGATTGTTAGGGTTGGGTACTGTTATTCGCACAATTATTCTTAATGTGGTTGTAAGTCCCATGTTTGAAAGGCGGTGTTATAGCATAGGGCAGTTCACATGGATTCAGAAATCATCCCGTCAGTAATATTTTAATTGGAGGTATGTGTGAAAAAGTTCCTACGAGTTTCCATTGCATTGGTCGTCCTTATGTCAATCATCATGGTATCGCTGGTAGGCAACAGCACTCCAGCACAGGCGTCAGACAGCAAAGTGTACAGTGGGACAAACGTTGTTATCGCAGCAGGCGCCACATACGAAATTACCCCGGACACGGATGGCTCTATCGCAGGTACCCTGGTAATTTCAGGCGACAAAGCTGGTTACCAGCTCCAGGGGTGGGATGGCACATCATGAGTCACCGTCGTTTTATATGCCCCGAAAAGCGGCACTTACTCGGTAGTTAACAGCGGGACAAGGATCAAAAACCCACTTAGCAGCTCCATTACTGTAACATACACTCTGACCTGCACCGTAACATAAGGGCCGTTTGTGGCTATGGATGCAGATGATGCACACCATACAGAATCCGACCTGAACTATGAATGGTGGTACTTTGATGCCAATTTCGACAATGGCTATTCCGCCACCGTGGTGTTCTTCTATCCCGGCAACTGGGTCGAGTGTGCAATTTACGACCCGTCGGGCAACAAGGTTACTTCCGACAATGTTTTCACCACCGGTTCCGCCTCGACGTCAAAATGCGATGTTCAGATAGGCACCGGCAACCGTTTCTGGGGAAGCTATCCCGATTGGCATTTAACGTACATGTACAACGGCACAGGCGTCAACCTGAATATGCACAGCCAGGTCGAAGGTTGGAAAACCCCGACTACCGGCGTAAAGCAAATGACGACTTCCCCGAATACATGGATGGGATGGGTTATAGCCCAGCCCAGGTCTACCGTAACGGGTACCATTACAATCAATGGCACGCCGATGACCGTCACCGGCACTGGCTACCACGACCACAACTGGGGCAACACCGCACTGCATGACCAATTCGATCACTGGTACTGGGGCAGGATATTCCTGCCAGGTTACACCATGGTTTATTCGACCGGTAACATGACCCAGGCCCTGGGCTACGGTACCAATAATCTCTGGCTTACATTCAAGGATAAGACTTTCTACGATGTAAACCTGCTGGTCACAAGTGCAGCCAAAAACCTGGTTGCCGATCCGGCTGCCGGCCATCCTTACCCGACTCAAATGGTCTACACGATACCTACCGGCTCGCTGGTCCATGGAACGGTTACTCAGAACCTGACGCAGCTGATCGAAGGCTATTCGCTTCCTACTGGAGGCGCATATTTCCGGTTCCTGTCAAATGGCATTATTGACCTTTACGCAGGCACGAACCATATAAGCGTAACACAACCCCTGCTACATGAGTACATGATCCCATAGCGGACCATTACAAGCGATCGAATAAGGTAATTGAGGGGCCGGAATTATCCGGCCCCTCAACTATTTCTACATAAATTATTAAAAAAAGGCTTAGTGCTATCAGCCATGGGATGTATTTAAATTAACACAGATACCGGGGGTTGGACACCCGTAAAAAATGGGAAGCCGGATGATATATCAGCCTGGTCCAGGCAAATTCATTGTGGATTGAAGTAGTCGTACCACATATCGGCATCTTTAAGCGGGTATTCGCCCATATAGACGTCATCATCACCCTGGATGACGCCCATGGCACAGGGATAACCGAAAACCACCGGCGCTCCGTAGGTCTTAGTTCCTGAGAAGGTATACGTTCCCAGGAAAGTATCGAATGTCCCGCCCTTGAATGTCTTCATCATAATATCAGGGTCCGTTGTTCCGGCTCGTTGCGCACATTCAAAGTACTGGGAAAGATGAGTGATTACCTGTGAGAAAGGGCCGTAGTCAGTGAGGGGTTTACCGTACTTCTGTTGATATCTGTCTTTAATCCTCAGGGCCATATCCAGGTATTTTTGCGCCACTTTCACCTGCTTCAACTCCCAGGGAACGGTGCGGTTGCCCATGATGCCCTGCGCAGCATCCTTTCCGCAAACTCCAAAAAAGATGTCCGTCAAGCTGTCGGAAGTTTGACCAATAGGCCATTTATATCCCATCTGCCATCTCTGCTTGGCTATCAAAGCAACATCCAATATGGTACCACCGACAAAAATGATCTCGGTCCCCTGTTCCGCCATCTTAGACAGGTATGGTGTAAAATTCGTTGTGCCCACCGGGTAATAAACGCGTACACTCTTAATGCCGAATTCCTTTTCCAGGCGCTTGTCGATTATCTCAAAAGCAGATTCTGATATACGCCGGTCATCCATTGTCCCGGTCCAGGCCAATACGTGCAGGTCCGGGTGTGCCTTCATGATAGCTAGTGCCTGATTTAAAGTTATCTCCCCGGTTGGAGTACCAAAAATAACGTAAGGATCGGTCTTGGGATTATAAATTATTCCTCCTGTCCTGGAGATAAGGATGACCTTCTCGGGATTGGTAACAGGACTGAGTGCTGAAAATCCCGGGCCGATATACCCAACGATAGCAATGACTCCATCATCGTAAATAAGCTTCTTGGCTGCCGCCGCTGCAGGAGCCGGCGCAAACTGATCATCACCCCAGTTAAGCGCCACCTTGTAGACGTCATTGCCTATTTTGACTCCACCGTCTTCATTGACCAGATCAACATACACGTCCGCTACATATCTCCCCCTTTGGCCATATTGAGCAGCAGGGCCGCTGAAAGGCATTATACAACCCAGTTTCAAGGTTTTTTCTTGGGTAGACGTTGTCGCCTCAGGAGCACAGGCAGCAGTCAATGTAGCCACAAGAATAGAAATCAAGAGCAACGAACATAAAACAGCCTTATTACCGTTCATAGCATAAGCCTCCGCTAACCACCGCTTTGATAACGAAAATTATAGCACACGCATAATTTACAGCAAGCGGAAGCCGTTCTTTTATTATTGTTTTGAAACACCCTATAATGATCATGTAATCCATGGAGTCTGATACGGGATAAGATTGGATGGGTATTATTATTCCTCTTGATGTTTTCTCCGGCAAGCAATAATTCGGTGAAGAGAGGTTCATAATGTGCAAGTATTGTGCAGAGTATGGTAACGGCACCAAATGGTATTTAAATCCCGAGAATTACCGGGATGAACTTTTTAGCGCTGAAATTCATGAGGGCACTGTTAGGATGTTGGGCGGCGCCGGCAAGAATACATTTGAGGTCGGAGCCATGGCACAGGCCGATGTTATGATGTCCGACCTGTTTAATACAGGCTACTTTAACATGTCAGCGGAAAATTTAACTGCCCATGGCGGTCAAATTGTACCTCTCGAGGATGCTTTAAAAATACTTGACCTCTGCCAGGAACCTTTCCTGCTGATGAACTGTGCCTGCCGCAGGTATTTCGGACGCACTGACGTAAAGCGCTGTCTTTTCTTCTGGCCGGTTGCGAAAACGGCTTTAAAAGAAAGACCCTGGGAAAATGATACAGAAATCCTGACAAAAGAAGAAGCTAAGGATTTCGAAAGAGACTGCGATAAAAAGGGATTCCTTCATTCCATCTGGCATGCAGGGGTAAACTCGGATGGTATCCCGTCCATTGTTATGTGCCATTGCACAGCAACCGACTGTGTTCCTACCAAGTTCAGAATCGATTACGGCACTATGAATTCACAGCGCAAGGGAGAATATGTTTCGATAGTTGATCCGCTAAGGTGCAAAGACGGCTGCAAGAGCTATCCGGCATGCCAGCATCGCTGCCAGTTTGGAGCTATGAAGTACTCCCCGGCGGACAGGATAATGTACATCGATCCACAGCTCTGTTTCGGTTGCGGGTTGTGCCGCTCAGTCTGTCCAAAAGGAGCAGTTCGGTTGGTTGACCGTACAACGTTTCCTTCTCTTGTAGATAACTGGTAGGCACCAAAGAGAAGTTGAGGAGCAAGGAAATGGATGAATATTACTATATAACACCAAGGCCAATGATCGAAGTTGATACCGATCTGTGCGGGAATGCTGTCCTCTGTCTGAAGTGCGTTAAATCCTGTCTCGATGCTGGCCCCAACTGCATCGGGTTCATAAATTCCGAAACCCCGCCCGTGGGACCCGGGGCGCCATAAAGGTTGGAAGATATTCATCACCAGATCATCAGTTCATGTATGGTTAACTGCAACGGATGCAACAAATGCGTGGAGGCCTGTCCAAAAGGCGCACTTACATTGATCATGCCGGAACCGCAAGGACCTGCTGAAAAGGTCCAGCGGTGCGACATTGTTTTTTGTGTCACCAAGAGGGATGGAACCGTTACCGTCCCGCGTGATTAACCGGGAAAACAGCATGGATGATTAAATCAGACCAGCTCCGTTATATAACCGGCGCCTATTTATCAGGCAAGGGCTATTATTCCGAAATATCCCCCGAAGTCCCTGATGTCTCACATACACCTGATGTACTGGCAGTGAAACCCAGGGCAACAGAAGTAACAGTGCGCTTAGAAAAGGGTGCGGCCCCTGTTGGAATAATATACATGCTGAGTTCAAATGAATGGATGTCGGCTGAAGATATACTCAGGGAGACAGGCTACGAGCGTAACTTGGTTTATGGAATACTGGATGAAGCCAGGGAAAACGGCTGGGTGAAAAGCAGGATAGAACAGGACGGCGGGGCAAGTTGGACTGTCGATAGATACAAAATCCCAGCCTCAGAATGCATGATGATTATGTGTGCTGCAGAGAAACCTTCGGCAGCTCTGAATATACTTGGTGAACTATCAGGCTGCTACGATAAGGGTTACCTGGTTTTCCCATACCAGGTAGACGAAAGATTTCTTCACGATTGCTCTCATCATGGTACCGGCGTAATGGTCTTCGATGAGAAAACCGCTTCCTTCTTAATTCAACTTCCAGCAAAGCGCAGAAAGATAACCAAGCTCAAAGCCTACGCATCTTTATGCGAGAAAACCGTTATTAACCATAACGTGATGATACCCAGCCGCCACTATTGATCCTCCTTCTCCGCCCACATATCCACATCGGGCATCGGGTATTCTCCAAAATAAACTTCTTTATCTCCCTGAATCTGACCCATGGCACAGGGATAACCGAAGACCACCGGGGCCCCGTATAGCTTACTACCAGACAGGGTGTACTTCCCCAGGAATGTCTCAAATGTCCCGCCCCTGAATGCGCTCATCACTTTATCAGGATCAATGGAACCAGCCATCTGTGCGGCCTCGAAATATTGCGCCATCTGACCAGCTGCGGAAGCAAAAGCTCCAAAGTTACTTATGGGCTTGCCATGGATTTCTGTGAATCTCTGGTCCATTTTCTTCGCCATTTCCAAGTACCTGGGTGCGACAGTTGTCTTTTTCAACTCCCAGGGCGCCGGACGGTCGCTTATTACACCTTGGGCAGCTTCGCTGCTGCCGCAAATCTGTATGAACATTTTAGGGTCTATCTGGGCAGCATTCTCAACCAAGGGCCACTTATAACCCATAGTCAACCTCTGCTTGGCCATAAGAGCCAGTTCTAGTATACTTCCCCCTGAGAAAATTACCTGCGTGCCCTGTTCCGCCATCTTGCTGAGATACGGGGTAAAATTAGTTGTGCCCTCAGGATAATACACTCTTATACTCTTTATACCATAGTCCTGCTCCAGCATTTTATCCACAGGAGCGAAAGCTGCCTCGGCCGATAACCTGGCGGAATCTGTACCTGTCCAGCAAAGATTATGCAAATCAGGGTTAGACTGCATAGCCACTATGGCCTGGTTGATAGTTTGCTCACTTGATGGAAGGCCAAAAATTACATACGGAGCTTTTTCGGGATCGTAGACCACCCCGGAGCCCGTCCTTGCAATAAAAATGACTTTCTCAGCGTTGGTTATAGGAGAAACGGCCGAGAATCCCATGCTGAAAAATCCAACGATCGCTGTCACGCCATCATTATATATAAGTTGTTTCGTTGCTGCAGCGGCCGGCGCAGGCATAAAACCGTCATCTGCGTAATATACTTCTATCTTATAAGTATCGTTGCCAATCTTAACGCCCCCCTGCTCATTGACCAGCTCTGTATAGACCTCTGAGACCTCTCTGTGGCCCTGACCCCACATGGCACCAGGGCCAGTAAAAGGCATTATACAGCCGAATTTAAGGGTCTTGACCTGCTCGGCCGGTTTTACCTCCGGAACAGATGCGCAGGAAGCTGCCACGACCAACAAGAATGCAAAACAGGCAAGTAATATCCTTATGAATATGGATTTCATATCCTCTCCTTGCATTTCGCCGGGGGTTGCGTGTTTACTAAAATATTATTTCCATGTCCATTTTACATCAATTGTCATGTAGTATTATATATCGATGGAGTAAATTTCGGCTTCGAAATATATCTATTTACTTATAACTGTATTTAAATATAAACCGCACTTTTATTTGAGTTATGTTAACAGTTCGCATTGACAATTCCATGCAGGCATAATACACTAGCTTTCTAAGCTGTCTAATATTGAATAACGGAATATTTTTAGAGGTAAAGGAGAAGAAAGTGATGAGAAAATTTATCCCGGGGTTAATGGCCTGTTGTATTCTCGTATCTATTTTATTTGCAGCCTGTGCACCGTCCGCAACCGTTGCCCCCACAGACCCGGCAGCCTATCAACTCAAAGATATCGACGACGCCCGTCATGAACTCCCGGCTGGTGAAAATTACGAGTGGTGGTATATGGATGCATCTTTTGATAATGGGTACTCCTTCGTAACGTCATGGCAGATGATAAGTGCGAAAGTAAATGGTGCCCTTACGCCTTTAAGGTTAATAGAGTTTGCCATTTACGACCCCCAGGGTAAAAAAACATCTGCATTACCATTTTTTAAGGAAGACGATTGCAATGTCTTGAAAACTTCCTGCGACGTTACCATGGGCAGCAATCATATTAAAGGGACATATCCAACGTATAACATCGAATTCCTTGAGAAAAACGTGGGATGTAAATTAACTTTCGAAAATCTTACGCTGGGATTCCGTAACCCACCGGACGGTGTTACATATTTCAGCCGGGACCCTGAACGGTATATGGGGTGGGCTATAGCACAACCCAAGGCTAAAGTCACAGGGACATTGATTATTGACGGGAAGGAAATCCCCGTAAGCGGAACGGGTTATCATGATCACAACTGGGGAAACACCATGCTGAATGATATATACAATTTCTGGCACTGGGGACGGATCATGAGTGGAGATTATACATTTGTATATTCAGTTGGCGGATCATCAAAGATAACCGGGAGCAAACCGGTATCAGCACTAGTCACCTTTAAAGGTCACGATTTGGTTGACCTAACCGATAAACTATACGGAGATTACAGTGACCTTACCCTGGATACAAAGACCGGAATTAATTATCCGAAGACACTGGTACTCAGGGCGGAAGGCCCCAATGTAAAAGGCACTGTAACTAACAAGGTGCAGGAGCTTGTTGAGAATGATCCTTTACCCGGGATGGCGAAGGGTGCAGGCAACGGGTACCTCCGTTTTCTCTCTGACTGTGATATAAAATTGAACGTGAAGGGAGAGAAAGTAGAGGCCCAATCTAAGCTGATCCACGAGTTTATACACTTTTAGTACAAGCCAAGGCCTAATATATAAATGGCAGAGGGAAACACCCTCTGCCATTTATCATTTGTATTTGCTTAAGCTGTCAACACCTTACACTTAAGATTATTGAAATGTTCTATAGTCCGATAAGTCTGATAAGTGATACAATTGCAACACCAGATCAGCTTCATGGGAAGGAGGATTGCTGCAAGATGATCGATTTAGATATTTTGTTCAGCCCATTCAAGATTAAAGGCCTGGAACTTAGAAACCGTATCGTAATGCCCCCAATGACGACCAACCTGGCTGACCCTAATGGTAATGTTACAGAAAATATGATCAATTATTATGCGGCACTGGCCAGGGGTGGAGCAGGCTACATAGTAGTTGAAGCAGCCTGCATAGAGCCGGCGGGTAAACTGATGGCACTAAGCCCCGGCATCTGGGATAACAATATGGTGAACGGGTGGAAAAAACTTGCTGATGCGTGCCATAAAGAGGGGGCAAAACTTGCCCTTCAGATTGCTCATGCCGGCAGGCAAGCCACTTCCATGTTCACCGGTGAACCTACCCGTGGGGTTTCGGCTGTGGCCGACCCGCTGACAGGAGAGATGCCCGTTGAATTTACCCTGGATGATATCCATGACCTGCTATCTAAATTCGGAGCTGCTGTACAAAGGGCCAGGGAGGCTGGATTTGATGCAGTAGAACTGCACATGGGACATGGATACCTTCTGTCTCAATTCCTTTCTCCACACTTTAATAAGCGTACCGATGAATATGGCGGCAGCATGATGGGACGTCTTAAATTTCCTCTTGAGGTCATTAAAAAAACCCGCGGTATCGTAGGCAAAGATTACCCAATCCAGGCCCGCCTGAACATGGAAGAGGCTGTTCCCAATGGCAGAAAGCTGGAAGAGACCATGCTCCTTGCACCAATTTTGCAGGACGCGGGAATAGACTGCTTCCACTTTACTACATCGGTATTCAGTGACCTGATATATGGACCCAAGCTGGTGCAATGGGTCTCCAACATAGCCAACATGGGTACACCCCAGGCCAATTACACTAATATGGTTAAGGAAATGAAAAAGGTGCTGAGCGTACCTGTCATCGCAGCAAACCGTATTAAAGACCCGGTTATAGCAGAGATGGTACTGCGCGAGGGCCGCTGCGACCTGGTATCCATGGGCCGTGCACTTATCGCAGATCCCGAATTGCCGAATAAAGCAAAGACCGGCAGATTGGCCGATATCAATTATTGCATCGGATGCAACGAGGGTTGTGTACAGAGGCTCAATTTCGGCTCACCCATCACGTGTACGGTCAATCCGGCTGTGGGCAGAGAAAAGGAAACGAAAATAATACCCGCTACAAAACGTAAAAAGGTCTTTGTGGCGGGAGGTGGTCCCGGCGGTATGGAAGCTGCCAGGGTTGCTGCAATTCGCGGCCATGATGTGACACTCTATGAAAAATCAGGGAAACTGGGCGGGCAATTGAACCTTGCCTGTGTGCCACCCACCAAACAGGAAATATCCGAGACAGTGATATGGTTATCAAACCAGGTTGCCAAAGCAGGTGTAAAGGTGAAACTCAACACGGCTTTGACCTTAAATGAAATAGAAAAAGAGAAACCGGATGCTCTGGTAATAGCTACCGGCGCAGGGCCAACTAAAATTGCAATAGCGGGGGCCGATGGGCCCAATGTTGTAACTGCCTGGGATATACTATGCGGCAAGGCATGGATCCCATTCCGGCCTGATTTTACACCGGCTAAAATCGTCGTAGTCGGGGGAGGGGAACTGGGAGCCGAAATAAGCGACCTCCTGGCCGAGGGAAATAAGGATGTAACTATTATTGCTTCAACAGAGGACATCGCACTTGAAGTCAATACTATGCTCAGGCCTGCATTGATGTCCCGGCTGGCAATAAATGGCGTTAAAATCATCGCCGAAGCCAGGGTGAGGATGATTGAGGAAAACGCTGTTGTTTATGAAAAAGAGGGAGAAGAACAAATCATCAGTAACCTTGACGGTATTGTTCTCGCAGTTGGTATTAAGCCGGTTAACCAACTAGCTGTGGAAACCAAGAATAAGGTAGCAGAATTATATGTAATCGGTGATGCTAAAGAGCAGCGTAAAGCGCTGGACGCAATAGCTGAAGGAGCAGAGTGTGGTAGGAAAATTTAATCTTCTATGCAGTGGTCTAGTATGATACACTTTTGTTCTAAGGTATTCTTAAAAAAATTAGAAAAACTTGCTAGCAATATAATCTGTAATTAAAACGATGGGAGGTTGACATGGCATCTGTAGCTGCTAAACCATGGTTAAAACAATACGACGTTGGGGGGCAAGGTGTATTCGTACTACCCGAATCACTGCAGCCTTATCCCAAAGAGCCCCTTTTCTCGATACTTGAAAACAGCGCCAGGGATTATCCTGACAATCCTGCAGTACATTTCATGGACAAGGTAATTACCTTTGCCAGGCTGAAAGAGCTGGCAGACAGGTTGGCACATGCTCTAGCAGATCTCGGTGTAAAACACGGAGACCGTGTTGCAAGCTACTTACACAACAGTCCACAGTTTATCATAAGCGATTTCGGCATATTGAAGACCGGCGCCACACACGTGCCATGCAGCACATTACACAAGGGAGAAGAACTGCTGAGAGAAATTAGCGGCTCCGGGGCTGAGACGCTCATCTGCATGGACAGCACCATGGAAATCGTTCAGAAAATCAAAGATAAGACCCAGCTAAAAAGGATCATTATCACTTCGCTGGATGATTTAGTGACGGAATCCAAGGAACCCGTGAGGATTCCCGGCACCTATCATTTTCTCGATCTGCTGGCAAAGTATTCTTCCGAGGCACCTAAGGTAAATATTAACCCTGACGAAGACATCGCCGAGTTGATTTTCACCGGGGGGACTACCGGCGAACCTAAAGGTGTCATGCTGACGCATGCAAGTAAGCTTGCCAACCTGCGGCATCTGACGTGGGCACTGGGCCCGCTTGCGGACATGATGAGAGGAGCATGTTCCTGGCTGGTAGCTGTCCCGCTATTTCACCAGATGGGCATGACGATTACGCATTTCAACGTGTTAATGGGTTTCGAAGTTTATATTGTTGCTGACCCGCGTGACCTTAATACCATCGCCAATATATTGAAAAACAACCAGCCCACTGTCTGCTCGTGTGTACCGCAGCAGTATGCCAGGCTGCTCGATATGAATCTGGGCAAGATGAATACAATGTTCAGCTCGTCCACTGCACCGCTGCGAAAAGAACTCACTGACCGGTTCAAAGAAGAGACAGGCGCTCAGATCGGTGACTCTTATGGCGCCACAGAGGTAGGAGGCGGTACGCATGCCAATTTGGCGTCCAGCGAATTGGTCAAGGAGAAGAAAGACGGGTCTATAGGCGTGCCTTTTCCTGACACGGAAGTAAAGATCGTTGATCCGCAAACAGGGAAGGAGATTGATTCCGGTGAAGAGGGAGAGCTGTGGGTGCGCGGTCCTCAAATTATGAAGGGTTACTGGCCGACACCCGGAAGCGGGTTGGTTGACGGCTGGCTGCCCATGGGTGACATAGTTAGAATGGATGAGGATGGCTATTTTTACATCACTGACCGTATAAAAGATATGGCCAACGTATCAGGTATGAAAGTATATACCATCCTTGTAGACAGGGTACTCTATGAGCATCCGGCTGTTGACCTGGCCGCCGCTATTGCAATTCCAGACCCTGAACGGCCGGGCAGCGACAGGGTGAAAGCTTTTATCAAGTTGAAGGATGGTTATAAGGGAAAGGTAACTGCTGAAGAAATATTAGCCCTTTGTAAAGATAAGCTGGCTGCTTATGCTGTTCCAAAATATATCGAGTTTCGCGATGACTT
>JBEKCL010000072.1:0-14694 GCA_050014895.1 Dehalococcoidia bacterium | reverse complement strand
TCACCGTGATGCAGAGGCCTCCACCACTGACCACCCAGATAAACCTGCGAATTATAGGGCATCAGAACGGTAAACCCGATACGCTCGATGAGACTCAGATTAAGGTTCTTGAGCATCGTATCGTGCACCGGGAAGCCATCACGAGCCAGCTTGATAGCCGGAGCACTCAGCTCAGTAAAAGATTTAGTGCCGTATTTCTTCAGTATGGAAATAATTACATCGGGGGAGGCGGGGAGCAGCTGCGACCAGATATCCATCTTCGGCACGGTCGTCCAGCCACGAGAACGGAATAGGTCTATCGTCGCTTTCGCAGGAGCTGTCCCAGCACCTGTGTAGCTCTCAACGGTTTTTGTTCCGGCGTCATAAATAAGTATGGGCGCTACGCCCGGGAAGCTGGCAGCTTCGCCGTAAGTAACATTAAGCGCCAGCAGTGCGGCGACCGCCGCATCTACAGCATTACCGCCGTTTGCCATGGTGTCCAGGGCGGCCTGCGTCGCCCATGGTGTCCCGGCTGCCGCCATATAGTGCTCCGCTGTCACGGCCGGGCGGTCTTTTAGATGCGTATCATCATAACTCATACTCTCCCTCGGTCCCTGCGGCAAAATCAGGTAGGTAGCACCAAGGACAACGATTATACCGGCGATAACTGAACCAACCCAGATTAAAGCTGTTCGAAGCCTGCTTTTTTTCATAGCAATCCATCCTCAAGAGTCCAATCTAGCACCGGGTATATTAATTGTCAACGCACTATAACGAGAGACTATTATCCCAATAGCATCGAATAGCAGAAGCGGCCTATCTCCTATATCCAGGTAACGCTCTTTAAACTGCGTTTGATAGCTCGTTGATACTTGTATTTGGGATAGCCTACTATCATGGAGGCAACTACCTCGTTGTTATTGGGTATGGAGAATAGTTTTCTCAGATTCTTCTCCTTATCAATGGCCGCGGGGATAAGTTCAATTATGGTGGCGCCCAATCCCAGGGCATGAGCAGCAAGAATGCCGAAGGTGACGGCAATATTTATATCCGTCCTGTAGTTTTCAGCATTCTTATCAGCATGGAAAATGATCATGGTCGGGGCATTCCGCGTAATTGTGTCCTCGACGCCCGATTTAAGTTCCGGCAGCTTGTCTTTCATTATAGGGACTACATGGTTTTCAAGGAGCCTGAATTTCTCCGGCCCGGCGCTTTTCTTAATAATCATCCTCACCACCGGGTTATCCATGGCCTTCACCAGCATATCGTACATACCGATCATCATCGGCAGGGCCTGCCTGATTACCCTCGTATCCTGTACGATGATAATCTCTGTTTTTATGGGAAGGAAACTGGGAGGCGAGTAAGATATGGCGTCGGCTATTTTCTCCAGTAGTTCCCGGGGTACCGGTTTATCCTTGAAACTCCTCACGGATCGTCTGGACACGATCAGTTTATAAAAGACATCATCGAAGGGACCGCACTCCGGCAGCGGTGCAAAATCCTTCTCATAAGAAAGGCCATCAACCTTTAGCGATGCCGTCGGGCAGACTGCCATGCACTGCCCGCATCTGCCGCACAACTTCATGCGGGCTTCATGGAAATTAATAACCCTTGAGCCGTCCACCTTGTACATAATGCGGTTTGGACATATGTCGGCGCAGGTCCTGCAGGCTTTGCAGGTTTCAGTATTGACAGTGATAACTGGAGACATATTTGTACCTCTCTTTTACGACAATTATGGTGATATTGCCGGCAGTATTATAGAACAAATCTAATTGGTCCCTGTATTTAAGCATACATTGTCAAAGATTCCCTAAGGGGGTATATTATCGCAGAACCGGCACAGCAATAAAGGGTGAAAGAAAGGAGGCCATGATGGGAAAATCCACAAAAGATTGGATGGCAGACGCCAACAAGACAGTATACGTGCCGGGCCAACGTTCAGGCCATTACGAGAGTTACTTCCTGAGAGCCAACCATCCCACAGAACCACAGGCCTTCTGGATACGCTATACCATCTTCAGCCCGGCCGGTAAACCAGATAAAGCCATCGGCGAACTCTGGGCGGTATATTTCGACAGCCGGGCAGGAACAAACGTAGCAGTTAAGAAGGAAGTCCCCTTCAACCGCTGCTCATTCAGCTCTTCCGCACTGGATGTCAAAATAGACAGCGCTATGCTAAATGCAGGTAATCTGAACGGCGATGCCTCCGCCAATAAGCATGACATCTCCTGGGACCTGGCCTATTCCGGCAACAGCAAGCCGCTGTTTCTACTTCCCCTGAAAATGTATTCCGCAGGTTTTCCTAAGGCCAAAGCACTGGTTCCGCTGCCGATGGCCAAATTCAACGGCGTCCTGACCGTAGATGGAAAAAGGATAGAAGTTCAAAATTGGGTTGGCAGCCAGAACCATAACTGGGGTTCCAAGCATACCGACCTTTACGCCTGGGGTCAGGTGGAAGGGTTCGATAATAACGCCAATAGTCTCCTCGAAGTTGCAACCGCTAAAGTGAAGATCGGTCCATTCTGGACCCCCAGCATGACGCCCATAGTATTAAGACACAAAGGGAAGGAAATCGCTCTTAACAGCATCGGCCAAACACTAAGAGCCAAAGGACAATTCACATATTTCGACTGGCGCTTCGAATCCGGAAATGAACATGTCGAGCTTGAAGGCAGGATATGGGCGGACCGCAGCCGGTTCGTCGGCCTGAATTATTACAATCCCCCGGGCGGCAATAAATTCTGTCTGAACAGCAAGATCGCCTCCTGCACATTAAAAATCACGTATAAAGAGGGCAGTAATAAAGGCACTTCGGAGCTTCTATCCACAGATCACAGGGCAGCGTTCGAAATTCTGACAAACAAGAGCGATCACGGCATCTCCATCCAGGTAAACACAGTGCACGAATAGAGGTATTTTCCCAACGAGGGGGATTGACATAGTCGGTACATCAACATAGAATACGGCAAAACAACAGCGTAAGGGAGGTATGGATATGGCAGAATTCGGCAAACTAGAGTGGGCGACGGCATTCATGGAGGCGGTGAACGCCAGCAAAGCTTACGAAGACGCTGCAAAAACCTGGGAAGGTGACTTCTATTTCATCATCGAACCAGGCGGCGCGATTAAAGAAACCGGGTATCAGTATGTTGACCTCTGGCACGGCAAGTGCCGCAAAGTAGATGTGGTCACAGCGGCTGAAAAAGACAAATACAAGCCAGAATTCGTTTTGTCAGCAAATATCGCTACCTGGCGAAAGGTAGCAGAGAAGAAGGTTGACCCCATCCAGGCTATCGTCACACGCCAGTTGAAGCTCACGGGCAATATGGGCAAGGTAATGCGTGCGGTAAAGGCAGCCCAGGAACTGGTCAACTGCGTTACAAAGGTCGAGACAACGTATCCCGAGTAACACAGGCCGTTTTTCAAAATTTATTAATCCGTAGTTAAAACTGAGGAGGATGTACCATGCAGTTTTTTGGTGTCCCTTTCACGGTATTTGGCGATGATTCCCTGCAATATCTGAACACAATCACAGGTAAACGCGCCTACATAGTCACTGACAAGAACATTACCAAACTCGGACTGGTTGACCTGGTGACGGCGGAACTGAAACAGGCCAACATCGAATGCAAGATATTCGATGAGGTGGAGCCCGACCCGTCAATCGAAACGGTTGTAAAATCGGCCAAAATCGCTTCAGATTTCAAACCTGATTGGGTGATAGGACTGGGCGGAGGGTCGTCCATGGACGCGGCCAAATCTTCTCTGGTCTGCTACGCTGCAGGCATTGGACCCCTGGATATGTCGCCCTCGGATTTCTATAACATTAGAGCAAAGGCCAAGCTAATCTGCATCCCGACTACCAGCGGAACGGGATCGGAAGCTACCTGGGCAATCGTGCTTACGGATACCGCAGGTGAGAGAAAAGTGGCGTTGGGCTCATACGAGACACTTCCCGATGTGGCAATCCTTGATCCACGCATGGTAATGAGCATGCCGCCGCAGATAACAGGTGACACAGGCATGGACGCACTCGCCCATTCCATAGGGGGATATACGGCGACCTGGCGCACCAAATTCACAGACGGACCAGGCCTTTTAGCAATCCGACTTGTCTTCGAAAACCTTAAAAAGGCCTATGACAATGGCAAGGATGAAGAGGCGCGTAAAAATATGATGTACGCCGCCTCAATGGCAGGGACAAGCTTCGGCAACGGCATGGCGGGACTGGACCACAGTACCGGTCATGCTATCGGCGGTATTTTCCACATGCCTCACGGGCGGGCTGTAGGACTTTACCTGCCCTACACCATGGAATACATGGTCTTTGGTTCAGAAGAAGCCAGAGAACGTTTTGCAGAGATAGCACGTTTCTGCAAGATAGCTGAGGGCGACGACAAGAAATGCTCCAAGGCCCTGATCGATGCAGTACGCAAGCTGGCCAAGAGCGTGGGGCAACCATTGGCAGTGAAAGATACGAATATTAAACGCGAAGACTATATGAAGGCTATGCCCGGTTTGGTCGACCGTGCTGTGAACGAAGCCATGACTATAGCCGCGCCTCGCATTCCCGAAGCGGCAGACATAGAAAAAATGTTCGTCTGCGCTTATGACGGCAAGCCGTGTGATTTTTAATCTGAAGAAATACGGATAACTAAACAGAAGCCGGTCGAAGCTGCCAGTGCATGCCCGACCGGCTTCCTGTTATAATCCGTCTGCATGACAACCGGCGTAATCAAAGACAACCGCTCCATAACCGCCGATCCTTCCAAGTGCGCGGGCTGCATCACCTGCATGCTGCGCTGCTCGTTCAGGTCCAATAACAAATTCAACCTGGCAAAATCACGTATCCTGATAGACCGGCTGGTGGGACGTGAGAACGAGTTTGATATCAGCTTCACTATTGAATGTGACGCCTGTTTATTATGCGCACAATACTGTCCCTACGGGGCGCTCACTGCAACTAAAACAGGGGGCACAGAATAATGGAGTTCGGCGGTTACGCAGGCAACATACTGCACATCCACCTGACCGACGGAAGTATCAGGAAACAACCGCTGGATACGGACCTGATAAAGAGCTGCATAGGCGGGGCCGGCATCAACACGAAGCTGGCGCATGACCTGATTCCACCCAACACGGGAGCGCTTTCACCGAAAAATGCCATAATCTTCGGCACCGGCCCATTCAACGGCACATTTATTCCGGGCGCTTCCCAGACCATGTCAATTTACAAATCGCCGCTTAACGGCTCATTTCCCCAGAGCAACGGAGGAGGCAACTTCAGCCATTTCTTAAAATCATCCGGCTATGACCATCTTGTGATAACAGGCCGATCACCGTATCCCGTTTATATCATCATCGAGGATGATAACATCAAACTTCAACATGCATCGGACATATGGGGCACCGATGGTTACGATACAACAGATGATCTGAGACGGCGGCACTCCCCATGCAGCATCATACCGATAGGTCCTGCGGGGGAAAGGCAGTCCGCTATCTCGGTAACACAGATCGATAAGGGCGGGACGATCGGTTCAGGCGGCCTGGCGGCAGTCATGGGATCGAAAAATCTTAAAGCCATCGTAGCGCGCACTGGCAGCAGATCGATAGAAGTCGCTGACCCCGGACGCCTTCAAAGGCTGGTTCAGGAGATTCTCGAAAAAATAAGCACCTATCACCTCCGTGCAGAGATGATGAGCGGCGGTGCAATGACCATGACATCGGACTGGATACCTCCCGGCATTGTCGCCCGCAATTCATCCGAGATCATCCCCTATCCACCCAATATGAACGAGATAAAAAAGAAATTTTACGAGTTGCATAAAGCCGGACGGAAGAAAATAGCCTGTGCCACCTGCCCAATGTCGGATAAGGACCGCATTGACCTGCCGGGCGGGAAAACTGTTTACGATACCGCTGTTTTCATGGAAATGGCAGCTATGACATCCTCCACTGCACTGGCATATGTGAACGAAGGAACTACGGCGGATAAGTACGCTCTCGCCTTACGGTATTACGACGAGATTAACCGGATGGGCATTGACCGCGTATACAGCTTCCAGGGCCTGGCAGACTTCGTCATCACCCTGTATGAGCAAGGTATTATCAGTAAAAAAGATACCGGGGGTCTGGAGCTTGACCGAAGCTACGATACACTCCTGACACTCGTTCGCATGACTGCTATGCGGGAGGGATTCGGCAGCATTCTGGCCGATGGTGTGATCAGCGCTGCACGAAAGATCGGCAAGGGAGCAGATGAGCACATACAGAATGTAATTAAGGGTCAGTTTATCGCTTTTGATCCACGCATGACAGGTTTTCTGCCCATGCACTTCGGCATGATGGTACATCCCGGCCGCACGCTGGGAGTATCCGCTGCTATGGGCGCCCCTTCTTACAGCCCGGGCTGGCCAATCGGCGAAATGAAGAAACAGGCCGGACGCTGCGGCGTCTCTACAGCCGACATTGAGAGACTCTTTACCGGAGATTCTTTCAACCTGGGCAGGCTGACCAGGCACGCCGAGGACTTTTTCGGAGTATTCAACATGCTCGGCCAATGCCACCGCCTATACATCTCACGCTTCTACAGCATGGACACTCTTGCTGATTTATATTCTGCTGTCACAGGCATCCATGTCAAAGGGGTGGACCTCAAACAGGCCAGCGGCCGGATGTGGAAAATGTGGCATGAACTGAACACCAGCGCAGGTTTTACACGTAAGGACGACGAACCGCCCGACATATGGTTCCAGCCGTTAAGAAGCCCCGATCGTGAGTACGATCTGTATGATTATTTCCTGAAACGTCCCCTGGGGAAAGAAGATATCGAAGGATACCTGGACGAATACTACAGCGAGAGGGGCTGGTGAGAGGCAAACCGGAATTCCTCTGAACAACCAATCAGCATTTAATTATTTGCCGGGCTTAGCACGAGTAGCGCCTGTTTATCCGCTTCTACATCCGCTTTGTTAAAAAGCATTGTATGATATTGCACCTTAAGCCAGCTTGAGATCATATCGTCGTAATGTTTACTGAAGACCAGGCCGCTCTGACCCGTGGAGTGCATGGACAATGATTTATCAGGGTTGCTCCAATCGATGATTTGCCTGTAGCTCGGGATAGCTACCACACTATAGGGATTATTGTAATCAAAAGCCGCTACATTCACTGTGTAACGTGAACCGGCAGTCGGCACCGGACCACGGCTGAATATGGGATCCAACCCGGGGACCCTGCCCAAAACATGGCTGAATGCAGTCTGATGAAGGGCGCCCCATTGCCATTTAGCCGGGTCGGCTCCGAATTTGCCGCTTAACTCAGCGACCGCTTCGCTAAAGCTCCTGCCAAGAAGATCATCACGGGTCTCCTTCACAGCAGTGCGGGTATCATCAAACCAGATGTTAGCGTTGTCTTTAATTATCCCGATCATAAATACCGTATGCACGTCACCAGAACCACCCATGGCTTTGGCATAGTCGTTAAAAAGCTTGTCACCTAATTTGTCCTGCAGCGTATTTTTCAGCATTTTTACATAGAAAACATGGAAAATTGCAGGCCCTGCCGCATCTGCGCGATCGTTAAAGTCCCATTTTTTCAATATTTCCAGCGCCTGCTTTTCCCGGCTGTCCACAGGAGATATGCCGGTCATATATGGCGTCAACATTTGGGCCGGGATATCGAAAACATCGGCATGCATGGCTTCAAAGTCCTGCACGCTCAGCTTGTCCTTGGCATTAATCATGTCAGTGATACGCTGGGCGCGAAAAGGGGGCGTCCAATCATAACCCATAAAATATGAGTAGTTATCAGAGACAACTTTATTATTGGCGGTGGCAATGAAATGCGTGGATGGGTTCAACACGGACGGTAAATCTTCGTAAGGTACATAGCCGGTCCAGTCGTACTCTCCTGTCCACCCAGGGGAAGGCACCATACCCTGTCCTTTCCCGCGTATGGGTATAAGCCCGGTAGCCTGGTAACCAATATTACCGTCCTTATCAGCATAGACTATATTCTGACTGGGAGCGTCCCAATAGCTCAAAGCCTGGTGAAACTCATCCCAGTTTCGCGATTTATCCAGCATATAAGCGCTATACAGCAGGCGGCTGCGGCAATTTCCCGCCCATTGCATAGCCAGCGGCTGCTCAAGCCCCCTGATCACATTATCCAATAGCGGCCCGTGGACGGTCATCCTGATCTTTAGATCTTCGGGTTCGCCGTGCCCTCTGACCCTAATAGGCTCATCCACTACCTGAATATCGCGCCACCGGCCTTTATATTCGTATTGCAAAGCATTGGCAGGATTTATTTTTTCAATAAACAGGTCCTGCACGTCTGCCGGCAAGTTAGTGATACCCCAGGATATATCCTTGTTCCGCCCGATAATGACCAGAGGACAACCCGGCAACGATACCCCCGTTGCGTCAAAGCCGTTGGCATGCAACCCGGTTTCATACCAGATCGACGGCATCATGACGGAAAGATGAGGGTCGTTTGCCAGCAGAGGTTTGCCCGTCGCAGACTTCTCACCATCGATTACCCAGTTGTTGCTTCCGACGCAATCTGAGTCACCCTGCAACCCGATTGCAACCGGCGTACCTAATGGGCTAGCCAATAATTCAGGGGGGACAATAAGCGGACTGGTGTCGGGATAGGGCGCTAAAAGTTGACCGGCTTTTTCGGCCCCGATCTTCTGGACAAGGCGGCCCCGCAGCAATTCCACTTCCCAGTTCTTTCCCAGGTCCCAGGCTATCAGTTCAGCCACCGACATGGAATCAGCAGGGACCCACGGGGCAGGTTTAAATCCTAAAATTGAGAACTCGACGGGCAGGTTATCACCGTTGGCTTTCAAGAACGCATTTACGCCATTACAATAGGCGTCCAATACTCCCAGCGTGGTTTTGTCCATAGCAGAGCAGGATGCGACGGCGATGCGCCTTAACCCTACGGCACGTGAGAACTTATCCATGTCTAAAGTCGATTCACCGAATATTTCGGAAAGCGTGCCTCCAGCCGTGCGGCGGTGAAGTTCCATCTGCCAGAGCCTGTCCTGCGCCTGCACATAACCCTGGGCGAAGAAAAGATCGCCCTCATTCTGCGCATAGATGTGCGGGACTCCCCAACTGTCGCGGTAAACCTGCACTTCAGATGTAATTCCCTGCAAGCTAACGGCGCCGTCAATCCTGGTAAATGACTTCTGCACCAACACGTAAGATATGGAAGTTAAAATAATGAGGAGTGCAAGCAGGACCGAGCCGGTGATGATCAGTGCTTTTCGCATCAAGCAGTAAGTATACCGCAATATTGGGTTTGAGAATACCAGGGCCCCTGACCCGATCAATCGACCTTAAAAGTCTGCACCATGACGCCAGCTCTCACGGGCCTCTTATTCAGGCTCCCCAAGAGTGCTAGGGCGGCAAGCGAGGCAAAGGAGATCACCAGTACGATCAATACCAGGATGAGCGCCTGGTCCGTATCACCGTCCTGAACAGCAAAATAGATGGCTATGGGAATAGTGGCTGTCTTTCCCGGAATGTTACCGGCCAGCATCAGTGTAGCCCCAAATTCACCGAGAGCACGGGCAAAAGACAGAATTGCGCCGGCCGCTACACCGGGCCAGGCCAGCGGCAGGGTAATTGTCCAAAAAATCCGCCATTCACCGGCGCCCAGTGTTCTTGCGGCATCTTCGTAATGCCTTTCGACCTGTTCAAACGCGCCGCGTGCATTCAGGTACATCAGGGGAAAAGAGACCACGGCAGCAGCGATTACCGTAGCCGGCCAGGAGAAAACCACCGACGTCCCCAGTAGCGCTAATAACTGACCGGCCGGACCGTTTTTGCCGAACAGCATGAGCAGGCCCAGTCCGACTACGGTCGGGGGAAGTACGAGAGGGAGAATCAGGATACCGTCAGCCAGGCTCCTGATCCGGCCGGTATACCCGGCCATCCAGCGAGCGGCGGCAATCCCAGCGAAAAAGGTGATCACCGTGGCCGTAAGAACAGTCGCCAGCGAGATCCACAGCGGCGACAGGTATGTTTCAGTCAAATGATTCCACCCGAATTGGCCGATAACTTATTTACCGGCCATATTAAAACCATATTTTTCAAAGACTGCTATTGCCTGGTTACTGAACAGGAAACTCTCATAGCCCAGGGCGACTAACGTATTTTTACTAGCCTGTATCATTGCAACCGGATATACAACCTTTGCGTTGATATCATCCGGGGCGTTTGCCACGATCTTGACCTTGCCGGAGATTTTGGCGTCCGTTATAAATACGATGCCGGCATCAACGTTGCCGCTCTCAACATAAGTCAGCACCTGCCGTACGTCACTGCCCAGTACGAGTTTGGATTTCAATGAGTCGGAAATCCCGAATTTATCAAATATCTGCTGTGCGTACATGCCGGCGGGAACGGATTTAGGATCGCCAATGGCTATTTTAGCCACTTTATCAGAAACGAGGTCCTTGAAATCGCCAATGCCGAGCGGATTACCGGACGGCACTATCAGAACCACTTTATTTATCAACAAATTCCGGCGGGTATCGTCAATAATCATTTTTTCCTTCTGGAGGGCGTCCATCTGTGCTGCAGCCGCAGAGATGAAAATATCCACGGGAGCACCGTTCTCAATCTGCTTCTGCAAAGTCCCTGAGCCACCGAAATTGGGGATTACAGTTACATTCGGGTTTGCCTCAACATAGAGTTTATTAACCTCTTTAAGGGCATCTGTCAGGCTGGCGGCTGCCGATACATTTACAGTAGCCGCCGGAGCGGCACAGCCGGCAACAGAGATAATTGCCAGTATTGCAGCTACCAGGGGAAGAAGTTTGGTAAACAAAATTTAACCTCCGCTTACTAATCGGAATATTTTTACGGAATCGTTTTCTTTCAGGAATGTCGCATTCCAGCTAGGTTCATCATTGATATGGACTATTACGGCCTTCTGCAAATAGGAAGGCAGTTTCAGAAAAACCAGCAGGTCACGCACGGTGCAATTATCCGGCACTTCTATCACGGAATCGTTTGCAACATTTTCTATTTTGATGAACTTGCCGTAGTTGAGATTGATTTTCATATTATTACCTCTAAATCGAGCTTAGGCCGGACAGCTATTTCCTCTTCATCATGCCCATGGAAACTGCGATCAGCACACCAAAGAAGTTAAATATCTTGGCGTTCCCTACAAGTTTCAGATCATAGTTATTCATAGCAACCTGGAGCCCGGTGTCTCCACCCAATGCCAGGGTCTTGAAGCCGACATTGGCATTTTCGAACACGAGCGCCAGGTCATAGTCGGTTAGCACTTTATCGGTGGTATATTTGCCATGCCTGAACTGGAAGCGCCTGCCCACCTTTCCATCCCTGGTCATAATCACGTAGGCGCAATTGCGTATGCTGATCATCTCTTTTATCGATTTGTTGGTTTTCACGGCAATACCGATAGCGATGCCGACAACGCCGAGCAGTATCGAAAACAGCATGTCAATAACACCTCCGGAATCTATTTACACAAAAAGATGCGCGGGATAGAGCTTCGCCAGGTTTACCAGCGACATAACCTCGTCATTGACAGGGTTGGTAAATACAGCCTGCGGTATCCCCGATTGAATCATCCTGCCATTGGAATATACCAGCACCCTGTCTGCGAGAGTGTAAACCTCGAGCACATTATGGGTTACCAGTATCGTGGGTATACGGAATTCCTGCTTGACCACGTTTGCGAGGCACCTGCGCATCTCAAGGCGTAGCTGATCATCAAGCGCTGAAAATGGCTCGTCCAGCAAGAGGACCTCTGGCTGGCGGACCAGCGCACGGGCGAAAGCGACCCTCTGTTTCTGGCCGCCGGATATTTCGTGCGGATATTTATTTTTATGAGCGGACAGGCGGAAAAGCTCCATCATCTCCCCGGTTTTCTTTACAGCCTGCTTACGATCTGAGCCTGCTGCGCCGTACAATATATTTTTTTCCACAGTCATGTGCGGGAACAGGGCCAGGTCCTGGAATACATAGCCGACCGACCTGTGCTGAGGTGGAAGGTTAATACCGCGGTCTTTACTGAACAGCACCCGTCCGTTCAGCTCTATATGCCCTTCACCCTGCGGAGTGATCCCGGCGATCGTCCGCAACGTCATGCTCTTACCGGCACCCGAATGCCCGAAGAGCACAACCAGCTCATTGCCCATGCTCCACCGGACATCCAGCGAAAACCCGTCAAGGTGCGTTGTTATCTTAAGGTCCAAACCCATCTCTTACCTACACCGTTAACCTTGTGGGAGAAGGATTGCCGATCTTCCATCTCTCCAGCAGTTTTGCATAGTCCACGGGCAAATCGATATCAAACAATATATTCTCATCCGGGACAGGCACCCTGATCGTCTCAGACTCAAATTGCCGTAAAGCCCCTTTCAATCCACCGTTCCCGTCATAATCGATTATGCCTTTAATGAATTTAGAAGCAATCAAGGGAGGATGACCTCCGCGCCCATCGAAGTACGGGACCAGTATTTTTCCCTGGTTGCACATATAGTTTTCCGCCAGTTGCCGGATGGTTTTCGGCCTCACCAGCGGAACATCCACCGGCAAAATGAAAAATGTTTTAACCGCCGGCTCAAGGCTTTTCACACCAGCCAGAACTGAGGAAAACATGCCGTCGTCATAGTTTTCATTGACGATTGAGCGGGCCCCCATCTGATCAAGCAGGGGCATGAGAACATCACGGTTATACCCGACTACAACCCGCACATCATGAATACCTGCGCCGATAAAGGTGCCAACAACATGGGAGATAACAGGACGCCCGCCAAGATCGAGCAACGGCTTGAAACGCTCCATCCTGTTCGAATAGCCGGCGGCAAGGATTATAGCTACGATTTCACTGCGGCCCATTTTCTTTTCTCTGCCCGTATATTGATAAGCTCCCCGACAATACTGACAGCTATCTCCGCCGGGGTCTCGGCCTCCATTTTAAGCCCGACCGGGCAATGGACTTTTTCGAGATGCCCGGCGCTGAACCCTTCTTCCTTGAGCGCTTTGTAGATGGCGTCCCGCTTACGGACGCTGCCGATCATACCTACGTATCCCACCCCGGTCTTCAGCGCCTGCTCCAGCACCAACTTATCGTATTTATGCCCCCGCGTTACGATCACGACATAGCTGTTATCATCCATGCGAAGGCCATCGAAACAGCCTTCGTAAGATTTCAATACAATGACCTCGGCAGGCTTTTTAAATCTATCATGGTTGGCAAATTCGGCACGGTCATCCAGCGCCACAGTCATAAACCCGCAGCGGAGAGCCAGATCGCTGACCTCCTTTCCGACATGCCCGGCGCCGAAAATATAGACCACACCGTTGCTGCGTATGACATCCACCCAAAAACGCTCCCGGTCAAACTCAACCAGGGCCGATAAGGTTAAAGAACCAACGTCATCTTTCAGATTGGCCGGTATTCCAGCTAAACCATCCTGCCCGCATGCGTTAAAGCTGCCACCGGACAGCAACCAGCGAGATATTGAACCGGCAGCGCTGTCAGGGCCGGGCACACCGGTTACCAGGAAGCTGGTCTGGCTATTCCGCCTGTTATTTTTAATTTCGCTGAATACGCGCACCATTTCAGCAGACGCCGGTAAAAATTCAACCATGAGTTCCGTTTTTCCCCCACAAATCATGTCGGAGGTCTTCAAATCGTCGCCCGTCATATCAAATGCCAGCGTAACGAAGCCTTTAGTATCAAATAATACCTGCGCTTTTTGCATAACGGCAGCCTCGATCAGCCCACCGCCAACCGTCCCGGCAATCTCCCCATTCCTGCGGATTACCATGGACGCGCCGACCTCCCGGGGAGAAGAACCCTTGACGCTGATTACCCTGGCCAGGACTATGTCCTCACCCTGGCTCAACAAATCCAATATGACATCGACGAGATCAGTCACTTTAACTCCCTGCACATGCCAGCAAAGCCCTTTTCACCAGTGTCCGGGCCACTGCAACCATGTATTTGTTGTGCTCCAGCGGTTTTGCCGCAGCGACTGCCGCTTTACCAGCCTCTTCAGCAACGGTTTCATCTATTTTTTTACCTGTAACGGCCTTCTCAGCCTCAACTGCCCTGTAGGGGACCACGTGAACGGCATTAAGACAAATGAGCGCGTTCTTAACCTTTTCACCATCAAACGTAATCATCACCGCGCAATTCACGATGGGGAAATCGATGGACTTACGCAAGGCGAATTTAAGGAAATAGCTTTTCGTGTTTGCGGAAGGAGCGGGCACCTGTATCTCGGTGACTATTTCGTCCGGTTTCAACACGGTGGTTCTTATCGGCTTCACCTCGAAAAAGTCCGCTGCATCGATCGTCCGGCTGGACGTTTTAATTTTCGCATCCAGGACAATCAGTGCGGGAGCTGTATCGCTGGGATGCACGGCGAAGCATCCGCCGGAAACGCTGCCTCCGAAGATGGAATGGTAGCGGTTATCGCCCTTTATGGCATAGCACCTGCCGCCCTTCTTGCGCAGGCAGGAAAACCTGTTGTTCTGATTGCGGTAATACCAGCACCGTATGTCCTGGCAAAGATTGCCTGCTATGGTGCCCATATTCCGGATGTGGGGCGAGGCCGTCCTGCCGGCAGCCTCGGCAAGGGCAAAATAACGGGATTTAACGAGAGCGTTCCGGGCAATGTCTGAAAGCAAAGTCAGCGCCCCT
>JBEKCL010000071.1:0-14993 GCA_050014895.1 Dehalococcoidia bacterium | reverse complement strand
AAGATGTATTCTCGAACTCTGGATAGCAGGCAGAAGGAGCGTTTCTCCGCTCTATCAAAAGCAAATTACCGATCTTTACTTGGCACTGCGGCCGGCTGTAAGGAGGGATACGTATTCGGAACTGGGCCCACAATAGAACGGGCGGAGGAATTTAACTATGATTTGGGATTCAAGGTTGTATGCAACACCATTGTGAAGAACAAAACGCTTTTACGCCATATACAGCCCCAGTTACTTGCTTTTATCGACCCTGTATTTTTTTTTAGTCCATGTCGCTACGCCGCGGAGTTCCGCAGGATGGTTCTTGATACAGTGAGAGAATTTCACTGCTATATTATGGTTCCTGACTATAATGTGCCATTGCTCATGGCTCATTATCCTGAATTAGAAAGCTATATTATCGGAATGCCGGTGCCGGATATCTGGGATATGTCACTATGGGAACTTGTGGGGATGGCGTTGCGCAGGCCGGGCAAAATGGAGTGGACTGATAAAATAGCGGGGCACAAAGACAAATATAACTTTCCTTCTGAGAGCAAGTTTTATGTGGCAGCATCAACAAGTATATTGACCCAGTTTATGTTACCGATCGTATCATCTTTCTGCGAGAAGATTTACGTCATTGGCGCCGATGGTCGCAAGCCTGATGAAAATTATTACTGGACTCACAGCTCGGCATCACAACTTGGCGATCTTATGCAGACCATTTTTGATACTCACCCCTCATTTTTCAGAGATGCTTTATACGTAGACCAATATGAAGAGTACTGCGCGTTTTTCGAAGGACTGGTAGAATATGGGGAGTCTTTGGGAAAAAGGTATTATTCTTTAACCCCTTCCTATATTCCAGCGTTAACTAAGCGACCAGCACCGGTGAGAGACAAATGAATCAAATCAAGAACCTGAAATCGAAACTGCAAAACAGAGAGCTAACCATAGGATCGTGGATTACTATGGGGGAACCTGCTATCGCTGAGATAATGGCAAAGGCCGGATTTGACTGGCTAACAGTGGATATGGAGCACAGCGCCATCGATATTAACCAGGCACAGGAGTTGATCCGGGTAATTGAACTGAGCGGGTGCATCCCGCTGGTGCGGGTGGGAGTTAATGATGCTACCATTATCAAACGGGTTATGGATGCCGGCGCACATGGAGTTATCGTTCCGATGGTCAATAACAAGGAGGATGCTGAACGAGCTGTTGGGGCTGTTAAGTATCCGCCACAGGGATTCCGTGGTGTTGGCCTTGCCCGCGCCCAGGCCTATGGTGTCGATTTTGAGGGATATAGAAAGTGGAATGAAACGGGGAGCGTGGTCATCGTTCAGATAGAACATATTGAGGCGGTTGAGAATCTGGAAACTATTTTGTCGGTAAAAGGTGTTGACGCTTTTATCATCGGCCCCTACGACCTTTCCGCTTCCCTTGGTGTCCCCGGACAGTTCGACCATCCGGCAGTTGTAAAGGCGTTAACTTCGGTGAAGAACACGGCAAGACGGCTTGGCGCTGTAGCAGGCTATCATGTTGTTCCAGATGATCCAGCCATGGTGGTAGAAAAAGTTGGCCAGGGTTATCGCTTGCTGGCTTTCAGCGTGGATTTTCTATTCCTGGGAAATTCATGCCGTGGCGGGATCAACATTATTCGCAATAAGCTGGGGTGGGAACATGCATAGGGTATTAATCACCACGTCCGCCTTTGGAAAGGAAGACTCTCTACCGCTCAGTATTCTTCGAGACGCTGGCTATGAGGTTATCCTTAATCCGCACGGCAGGAAGTTAACTGAAGATGAGGTAATTAATCTTCTTCTAGAAATAAAACCAGATGGAATGATTGCCGGGGTAGAGCCACTTACAGCTCAGGTTCTGGAAAAGGCTAAAGACCTGAAAGTAATTTCTCGTTGTGGAATCGGGCTGGACAATGTGGATTTGAAAGCTGCCAAACGGAAAGGCATAGCTGTGCTGAATACGCCGGATGCCCCCACAGTGGCAGTGGCTGAACTTACGGTCGGGCTGATCTTCGATCTGCTGAGGCGAATTTCCTTTCTTGATAGAGAACTCAGAAAAGGTAATTGGAGGAAGGACACCGGAAGCTTATTGCAAGGTAAGAGAGTTGGCATCGTTGGCCTGGGACGTATCGGCAAGAAGGTGGCCGAACTATTGTTGCGGTTGGGTACAAACGTGTCCGGGGTTGAAATAGAACCTGATTTTCAATGGCTCCAGTCAAACCACGTCCAATTAGTTAACATGAAAAAATTGCTAAAAGACAGCGAAATCCTATGCCTGCATATTTCGTATAGTGAAGCTAATAAACACATGATTGGAAAAAAAGAAATGGAGCTTATGAGAAAAGGGGCATATCTGCTAAACCTCTCCAGAGGGGATGTTGTTGATGAGGAAGCTCTTTATCTACAGTTAACCAGCGGGCATCTGTCCGGCGCTGCACTTGACGTTTTCGGCAAAGAGCCATATTCCGGACCTCTACGCCAGCTTGACAATGTTGTGGTTACACCGCATATCGGGTCATACGCCAGGGAGGCTAGATTGGAAATGGAAATGCAGTCCGTGAGGAACCTGTTAAGTGTTCTTAATCCTCATTTCAGCCATGGTTGTGAATAGCATCCGCAACGAAAATAGTGATTTTGGGGAATATAGTTAATGAGGATACAGATGAATAGGTTGGAAAAAATATATTCAAATTCGCAATCTGGAAAAGATTACGCCCGTGGGTATCTGTCTTACCTGACTGAACTGTGTGGGACTCTCGATCTTGCGGCAATCGAAAAAATGATTGGGGTATTTGAAAAGGCCAGGGATAATGGAAAAACCATCTTCATGGCCGGGAATGGCGGAAGCGCGGCCACCTGTTCGCATTTTGCTGAAGATTTGACCTACGGGACTATCGTGGATGGCAAGAAACCATACAAGGCACTAAGCCTGGTTGACAACTCCGCCTATCTAACGGCGGTTGGCAATGATGAGGGATACGAGAACCTCTTTATGGCGCAATTGCGGCCCCTTTTTAACGCCGGGGATGTCCTGGTAGCCATATCCGTAAGCGGAAATTCTCCCAATTTACTTAGAGCAATTGACTATGCCAACAATAAAAATGGCATTACAGTTGGAATAGTTGGCTTTGATGGAGGCTCTATGAAAAACGCCTGCCATCATTGTGTTCATGTAAGTACTCTGAAAGGCGAATACGGGCCTGTTGAGGATATTCACCTGATACTTGTTCACCTGATTACAACATATCTGGCATTTAGACTGGGAAAAACAAAACGTGACTAGCCTATTTCAAGGAAACGCCTTGTGAATTATGTGGACCTTAATAAATATCTCGCCGTAGCCGAGCAGGCTGCATTATCCGCCGGTGCATATTTGGGAACTCACAGGACCGGTGTCTTGGTCCAATCTGGGCACGACAAGGATGTGAAAACAGCCTCGGATAGGGAGACTGAGCGACGTGCTCTGGACAGAACCTTATAGGGAGATTCTTTTCCAACTCGATACATCAATATTTTTTACGACTTCACGTATAGTTAGTAGGACTGTTAATTTCTTAACCAATTCTGTTACTGATATTCAAGAACTTCTGAGAGAATTGGAGAATTAATATTAGCAAAAAGCCGAATCAAACATTGTTGAGACATAAATGCCAGATGTGATTTTGGAGAAGTGAGCGTAATGGAGATTCATTTTGAAAATAAAGTGGTTCTTATTACCGGCGCAACGCATGGGATTGGCAAGCAGTTAGCGCATGATTTTGGGAAGCTAGGAGCCGAGCTTATTCTAACAGGTACAAGACCGGATGAAATAAAAGAATTAAACGAGAACCTGATAAGGAACAATAGAAAGAACATCAAATATTACTGCGCGGATTTTTTAAGTGAAGACTCTCTGTTTAACTTGACTCATGAGTTGAGAAAGTTTAGTAAGATAGACGTCTGTATTAATAATTCTGGGATCAATAGAATTGATTATATCTACGACACTTCGCTGACCGACTGGAGTGATATTATTAACGTAAACCTTAAGGCACCCTTTGTGATATGTCGAGAGGTAAGCCAAATCATGAAAAAAAATGGCTACGGCAAAATTATCAATATTGCTTCCATATTCGGTGTGATCAGCAGGGAGAAAAGGTCAATTTATTCATCAACTAAATCTGGATTAATTGGGCTGACCAGAGCTGCCGCAATTGACCTAGCACCATATAATATATTGGTGAATTGCGTTTCCCCTGGTTTTGTTTTAACCGATCTGACAAAAAAAACATTGAGCGAAACCGAAATTAAAGATTTAGTAAAGAGAATACCGATGGGAAGACTTGCTACCCCTGAAGATATATCGAAGGTCATATTATTCCTATCAAGTGAGCTGAATACTTACATTTCGGGGCAGAATATCATCGTGGATGGTGGTTATGTCAACACTTAAAGAGCTAAAAGTGAAGTCTAATATAAAAGACTATTCCATTATATTTGTAGATGATTTCTCCGAGGCTTTGATTAAGAACTCGTCAGAAAAATCCTTTTATATAATTGATCAATCTGTATTCTATCACTACAAGGACAAGCTTCATAGTATATTAGCAAAACAGAAGCATCTGATAGTTGAAGCAAGCGAGTCGCATAAGACCCTCGACTACGCTCAAACTATCATAAAGCTCCTTATAAATAATAGTATTAAAAGGGATGACAGGCTAGAGGCAATTGGTGGAGGCATCATCCAGGATATAACTGGATTCGTATCATCAATACTGTTCCGGGGAATAGCATGGATTTTATATCCCACTACTCTATTATCACAGAGTGATAGCTGCATCGGAAGTAAAACTTCAATCAATGTAGGTGAGTTTAAAAATCAGCTGGGAACTTATTATCCACCAGACCATATAGTATTAGATTTCAATTTTCTCAAAACTTTATCACTAATCGATATAAAATCAGGCTTAGGGGAAATAATTAAGGTTCACCTTTTAGATGGGGAAGACAGCCTGGAATATATTCTGTCTCATTATACTGAGTCAGCTTCAAGCCCTGTACTCAATGAGCTAATACTTAGAAGTTTATCGATTAAGAAGAAAATAATAGAAAAGGATGAATTCGATAGGGATTACCGAAACATATTAAATTATGGTCACACATTCGGTCATGCTATCGAGTCTATCACAAGCTATAAAGTATGCCATGGTCAGGCAGTTACAATAGGAATGGATATGGCAAATTATATATCCTTTAGGCTTGGGATTTTGCCAGAGAAATCTTACCAACAGATGAGAAAAGCATTGGAAAAGAACTACCCTGATATTCGCCTTGAATCTGAACAAATGGAGCCATTTTTAGTTGCTTTATCTAAGGATAAAAAGAATGTTGACGAAAATCTTAGTTTTATATTAACTAAAGGTCCCGGTGAAATGCTAAAAAGGAAGCTCCCGATAGACGATAGCTTAAAACAATATCTCAATGATTATAGGAGTATCCAAAATGCATCATAAAGCAGGTATTCTAGGCTTTGGAAAGATGGGTAGAATAAGGAAGGACAATATAAATTCTATCCGAGATTGTTCAGTGAAATATGTATGTGATTCCGTGCCTCAAGAGGGTAACTTCAAATTTACCAAAGAGCCCAATGAAATATTTAACGATGATGATGTTGATATTGTTTTTGTCTGTACCCCGAACTATTTGAACAAAGATTTAATAATTCGTGGACTGGATTCAGGGAAACATGTTTTCTGCGAGAAACCGCCCGGCGTCAATTCGGCCCAGATTTTGGAAATAATCGGTGCTGAAAAGAGAAATCCCGGATGTAAATTCATGGTTGGTTTCAACCATCGGCAGCACCAGAGCATTATTGAAGCGAAAAGGCTGGTCGATTCTGGTAAATACGGGAAAATATTGTGGCTGAGAGGGCGCTATGGAAAGAGTGTAGATAAAGATTTCTTCAACACCTGGCGCGCCAAGAAAGCCTATGCCGGTGGCGGGATTCTGATGGACCAGGGCATACACATGCTCGATCTTTTCTTAATGTTCTGTGACTCGTTCGAAGAAGTAAAGGCTGTTTGCTCGGATCTGTACTGGCACCTGGACATTGAGGATAACGTATTCGCAATCCTGAAGAATTCACGGGGGCAGGTCGCATCGCTTCACTCCACGATGACACAATGGCGACACATTTTTTCCTTCGAAATGTTCATGGAACGGGGTTACATCGTCATTAACGGCTTGTTAACACCCTCGGGGACATATGGAAAAGAGGAGATGTCTGTAGCTGAAAACCGAACGGAGGCCCCGGAAGCAGTCTGGACAAAAGAAGAGAGGTTTGCATTTTCGATTGACAATTCCTTTGAAGAAGAGGTAAGAACATTTATTCAATGCATAGACACGAATGCCCCGGTAGCGACAGCCAACTCGGCTGATTCCTTAAAAGTAATGAGATTGATTGAAAAGATATACCAATCAGGATAACTATTCACTACCGGACAAAGACTATCATTGATGACTAGACAAATACCGTGGGCAATTCGGATACACGCCGATGTAATAGAGTATGTTCAGTGATAGAATGGCTTTGATAAATCTGATAGTCTGAAAGGGAGTTGATTGTGACAGTGACTGAAGTAAATGTAAGTATAATAGTACCAACGTATAACAGAGGGTACATGGTAGGGCGAGCCATTCAAAGCATCCTTAATCAGACTTATGAGGATTTTGAAATACTTATAGTTGACGACACCTCGACTGATAACACATCTGAGATTGTACAAAGCATTAGTTCTAAAAAGATCGCGTATATTCGGCATGAGAGAAATAAGGGACCAGCGGCTACGCGTAATACTGGGATAATGGCAGCAAAAGGCGAGTATATAGCGTTTTTGGATAGCGACGATGAATGGCTCCCAGAGAAACTTGAGAAACAGATGAAAGCTTTTAGGAATGCATCGCCTCAAGTTGGCATAGTATACACTGGTCTGATACAAGTAGAAGGAAATAACAAAACCTATATACCACCACCTTATACAGCTAATAGAGAAGGCAATATCCATTACAGCCTCTTTGTAGACCCTCTTATTGTGTATCCTTCAACCGCTGTCATACGAAGAGAGTGTCTTTCAAAAGTCGGGATGTTCGATGAGTGTTTCCATATCTCCGAAGACAGGGAATTGTGGATAAGAATTTCAAAGTACTACGATATTAAGTTAATCGACGAGCCATTGGTAATACATAATTTCATGCCCGACCATCTTACCGCAACTAAGCCAGCTTCTTGTACTAGAGGTCTAGAAATGATCTTGGAGAAACATTTTGAAGACATCAGGAAAGACAGACGAACACTGGCAAGATTCTACGTCAACCTGGGGGCTAGTTTGTGCTCCGAGGGAAAACTGAGCGAAGGAAGAGGCTATTTTTTTAAAGCTGCCATCGCAAATCCTTTAGATATCGTTTCTATGCTTGCTTATCTAGCTTCCTTGACTGGGCAAAACGGCTACGACAAAGCTGTGATAAGCTACAAGAAAATGCATGAGCGGGGGGTTACAAAAAAGCATGGATCTATCTTGTCTTTGCAATAATCTTTGGAACGAATAGCAGCAGCGGGAAATGATGGCTGACCCTCTTCAGATAAACGACTGGGAAATCAAGAAATTCCTTCTCGTAATCTCTATTGTTCAGTTCATTGTGCTGGGCCTCCTGGGATTGAGTGCTTTGGGCATCGATATCCCGGTTTTGAGGCAAACCGTTGGTCTTATCTACCTCACCTTTATTCCAGGGATTATTATCATTCGGATTTTCAAGCTTCATAATTTGGGCTCGGTTAAAACGTTAGTATATTGTGTTGGCTTAAGCCTTGCCTTCGATATGTTCCTCGGATTCCTCATAAACGGGTTCTACCCGTATATCGGCATTTCACGTCCGATTTCAACCTTTCCTCTAGTAATTACATGGACGGTTGTCCTGGGAATCCTCTCTTTGATAGCCTACATCAGGGATAAAGGTTATGCCGAATCCATACGTATAGACTGTAGAACTCTATTGTCTCCTCCGGCGCTTTTACTATTCTTATTGCTGTCTGTCAGCATTCTCGGGGACTGTTTGCTCAACGCACATCAAACCGGCGCTATTCCTGTTCAGCTATTGGTGCTAGGGTTGGGCGCCGTTGTCGTAGCCCTTATTGTCTTTGGCAAATTCATCCCGCATGAATTATACCCCCTGATAATATTCTTACTTGCACTGGCTCTGCTTCTTCATTATTCTTTATCATCCTTCGACGTGACGGGGCGAGATGCTAGACACGAGTACTATCTATATAGCCTAGTAGCAGCCAACGGGGTCTGGAATTCAGCCGCGGTGACCGACCCATATAATGCTATGCTCAGCGTCACCATTCTACCCGCCATATTCTCTAACATACTAAATCTTGATGGAAGATGGTTATTTATTATCATATGGCCCATATTTTATGCCCTGGTGCCCTTAGGCTTGTATACGGTCTACGAGAGGCAGGTAGGCAATAAGAACGCGTTTCTTGCTGCTTTCTATCTGATAACAATCTCGGTGTTCTATGCTACCATGACAATATTGCCGAGGCAAGAGATCGGCATGTTCTTCCTTGCACTGATAATATTAATCATTGTGGACAAACAGGTCAGCCAGCTCAATAGAAGAATTTTGCTGATCACTTTCGCATTTGCGCTGATAGTATCTCATTATACCGTATCGTATGTTTTCTTAATTCTTTGTCTGATTGCATTATCCTTATGGCTGGTCTTTAATAAACCAAGAGGCGCCCTGATGACGACGACCTTTGTGTTACTTTTCATAGTGTCAGCTCTTGGCTGGTATATTTATAATGCGCAGTCATCAACATTTAGCGCAATTGCGCATATAGGTCAACATCTTACGGCAAGCTTATATAACGAGTTATTCAATTTAAATACGCGAGAAGCGTCCTTCATATTGACCGCAGGACAACCTGGCGCTCTGCGTTACATTCACATTGGTCTCTTATTGCTGATGCAGTTCTTCATTGGCATCGGTATTTTGAAGCTGATCATTGCCCGGCCACGAAAAAAAGTTTATGGAGAATACGACATCTTTGCACTGGCGTGTTTTTCCTTTCTGCTTGTTTGCATAGTGGTTCCTTTTTTAACGGATTATTCAAGCGTGGAAAGGCTCTATACCATAGCATTGTTGTTTCTGGCGCCGTTCTGTATCTCCGGTGGTGAATTATTTCTGGGGCTGACATGGAAAAAGCTAAACCTGGGCTGGAAACGACTTGGTTTCAGGTTCCAGAGGGTATCCAGGCTGACAACAAGTGACGCGACGGCACCACCGACCGGCGTTAGCACAGATAGCCTTCCCCATCAATTGAATCAGACGCAGACTTGGCAGGGTATACTGGCTTTGTTGTTGATAGCACTATTCTTTTTTGCCAGTGAATTCGTCTACGCTATAGCTGAACCAGGAACATCTTTTATAACGCATCCTCTTGACGCCGGCAGTGATTATCTATATTCGTGGTTCAGCCCGCCAGAGGCTAGCGGAGCATTATGGTTGCTGGACCGGATGGACAGCAAAACACAAGTATGGTTTGATGACAGTGGAAGAAGCCTCTTTGCCGCGTATAGAGGTTACGAATTTGGACACTATATCACCGTGCAGGACAAATCTCTGAAGGGAAAATATCCGATACCCGACGGTGCCTATATTTTTCTCAGGAAGTACAATATAAATCATGGGGTAATAATAGCGATTATCCCCAATGATCTATCATGGAAGCGGCAACAAACCGTAGTAAATATAGATGATATAGTATCACTGGATAACAGGAACAGGATCTATTACAACGGCGGTGCAGTGATATATAAGGATGCGCAAGGGAATATCAAGTAGAATCAGGCATGATGCTCAAGCGGCAAGTAATTGAAACCCATCTCTGACCCCTCTTAGGAAAGACATAAAGCTTTCCTGGCTTCTACGACGCACCAATAAATGACCGCTCATCATCCAAACTGAGAACGTAAAATAGTATAATAGAAATGTGGCCATCTGAAGCTTGCCGGCATGCTTTCTCATAAATAAAAATCTGTTCCTCTCCATGTAATATACAGCCTCAACTCTCTTAATTGATGGGAAACCTTTATCCCACATTCTTAACCAACCTTTATGCCATATCCTGGCTTGAGGACAGCAAACGATGCGAAATCCTTGCTTGCTTGCTCTCAGGCAATAATCAATCTCTTCCCAATACTTAAAATAGCTGGCATCAATCAACCCTATACTTTGTATTACCTCGCGCCGGACCAGAAAGCATGAACCATCACACCAGGCTGTATCCTGAACGTCCTCAAATTGCCCCGAATCCGCCTCTTTAACAACTGCCCAACCGGCTTTGCCCCTATATAAGTCTATTTTTGCCGTGGTATGCTGGGCTTCGTTAGGATTATTATAGAAATAAATCTTCGGGCCGGCTATGCCGATTGAGCAGTCTTGCTTGGTCACTTTCACAAGTTCATCTAAGAATTGCGGGGCTACCACTGTATCATTATTGAGCAGTAAAACATATTTAAGCTCAGATTTGCTTAAAACATGTCTGATCGCAATATTATTCCCCTCAGCAAAGCCATAATTCCTATCATTCTGGATCAGATATATATAGTCCCCGAATTTTTCCCTTAGTATCTGGGCTTCGTTGTTTGCGGAGGCATTATCGACCACAATGACCTCGTAATTTGGATAAGTTATCTTTTTGAGTGATTCAAGACACTCTATAGTATCCTCCAGCCCATTCCAGTTTAGGATTATGATAGAGACTCTCGGATATTCCATTCTTTACTCCTATTTGTATATAAAACCCCTCACGGGCCTGTATTACTTCGCCATTGCTGCCGTTCAATTACGTCTATTTCTGCTTCTTTGAACCATAAGTAATAGATCACGCAAGTCAGTGTGAAAAAAACCAAAGCTAATTACAAGGAAAAAGCCAGCATAAATCAACATTTGCGCTATAAACCAGGAATTGAGGAATGAAGCAATCCAGAAGCAAGCGAAATAGCATCCCATAATTATAAGGCTTTTCCATATCGTCACGTTGCTTTCTCCTGTCACGGCTTTCAAGCTCAACTCATTAATAATATACCATACGAAGGAACTTATCAGTATAGCCATTGCCACACTTTCCAAAGTGCCCATCACTTTTATGGCTATCAGCACCAGCAGGACTGCAAGAGCCAGCGCGGTTATCCCAATGCCGAAGTATTGCCGCTGTTTTCGATATAACCGGTAGTAATTAACGTGAAGAATTAGTATAAGGCTGCTCAAGCCCATCGTTCCCAGCACGATCTTTACAATGGGCAGGCTGCCAGTGTAATGTGGAAGATAAAACTGAATCAACGCGGCGAGCGGGAAGTAGGCATCTATTGATACAGCCCAGCAAAGAATCAGCACGCGCTTACCCAGTTGATAAGCCCTGGTCCTTTGTTCCGGCGCCGCCGCTGATAAATGGGGGAAAGAGACATCGGCTATCGCTCTGATAAAGACGAAGACAATATTGGCCATTGCTAGGGCAAAGGCATAAACGGCAAACTGTTCAATAGTAAAGGAGGAGTTCACCAGCAGGCGGTCCAGGGACCAGAAGATGACGAAGACGAAGTTACCGAGAAGTATAAATATACCAATATTAATATTTTTTTTACTATAGGAAGCCAGTGATGGAGCAGAAGAGTTATTGCCCTGCAGATACCGTCGGTAACTGACAGCAAGAGCAACCATAAAGAGCAGATAAGCTGCTAGCGCAGCAATAATAACATATTGGTATTCAAGGTGGCCTGAAACAAAAATAAGGACGACTAAAGCCAGGAAGGCAAATCCTCTACCCACATTTAACACGGTGAGCAACCGGAACTGCCTAATAGCCTGCGTTGTAAGAATGAAAAAAGTCGCTAGGTTAAAGATAAAGGCATATATGCATACCATTAATCCTATCAATTGGAAAGGTGGTTGCAGCAGCAAGTAAGTGACTAAGCCCAGGGGAATAATAACCGCTAATTGCTGCAGGACGAGAAACCTGATGGCTGGTTTTATCTCTCCGCCTATCTGGTTGAGGTCTTTGCCGGCCCAGTGCACCAGCAGGCCATCCAGAAAGCCCAGGTGTAATATACCCACATAAGTGATATAAAGATTAAAAAGCTGCCAGTAGCCGTAGCCAGCTACTGAAAGATATTTGGGAATGATCAGGGACTGTAAAAACGTGAAAAGTAGAAGAAGCCCGTTACCCGAGATATATACCAGGATATCTTTTCCGAAAGCGCGCACTTCAAAACGGCCTGTCTCAGCTACGTTGTGGTCATCCATGCTGGTGTAAATACAATTACATCTTTATAAATCGGTTATGTAAATTTCATGTAGAAATATCAATGGGGGGGGAGATAATATATCTCCACATAATTCGTTAGCGTTCATTAGTGCTTCTTATTATAGGTGCTACAACTTGAAACAACTTCTGCGCGTAAATCTCATTCATTCTAGAGTTCGGATGTCTATCGTATCTATTGACTGCCATAATTTCATTAGGTAGTTGCCTGGCAAACTCCTCTTTGAAATTTACGGTTGTAAATCCGATTTTTCTTGCCGCGTTCTCGGCTTGATTATACCATCTAAGATAAAGAGCGAGTTCATCGTCCGGATTATTGTAGTCAGTCGGTGTATCATATCTCCATCCCGAGTTAAGCACGGCGAATACAGGAGATGGAAGACCAATATCATCTGACATCGTCTTTATATCCTGTAGAGCTGCGACAAATTGCTTCCAATCGGGTGACTCTTCCTCGTATGTTCTCTGCAAAGCTACTTGCCACGAGGGTATATAACCCAGTTTAGTCAGCACAATCTGATACCCGGAATGGAGTATGCCTTTTACTTCTTCAAGGCCGAATAATGAGAGACTATCAATTAAGTTAAAATAAATATCATATTTGCTTTTCTCGATTGAATAGTCCTCGGCCCTTGGCTGAGTATCGTTTTGGCAAAATCCCACAATTATTAGATCTGGCTTGACAATGTCTTTATATTTCATAAGAATATTCCTCTCATCGACAGTCGCAATACCCCAAACGCCAAAATTCAGAACTTCGATTTTCTTAGCATGAAACTCGGTAGCAAGCAAAGCTTCTAATCGATCAGAATACCGCTCCTCTTCTGCAAGTCCAACTCCCTGTGTGAATGAGTCACCGAGAACCATTATACGATATACATTTTGTGGCTTTGGTATAATAAATTCCTTTTCACGAAATCCCAGGCTGTTATTTACTATCTTATGTCCCCATGTATAACTATATCCACCTTGGCGACCGTTAAATCCTAGGTCAGCTTTGCTCACTCTAATGAGGCCTTCTACGGCATAAATGGTTATTAGTAGGGAGAGAAACATAACGAAAATACGTGCCATCCAGCTTAATAGCTGCTTTTCAGATTTAGCCAATATTAAAAGAGTCGCAAACAGTCCAACTGTCCATACGAACAGTAAAATTGCTACTGAATAGTGTAAAAAAAGTGCAACAATGAGGAGTATGAAAACGTATATTACGGCCACAGTTAGCACCCATCGATTTCTCAGGCATTTAACCAGCATTTCGCGGCGATGGCGGGAGATCGTGACCAATATCAGTAACCCTGATGCTAATAGGTATCCCAGAATAAAAAGAACACTATAAATTGTGAATATCTGGGCAGAATACTGCGCCCCCACAGTTACTTCACGAACGCGAAGGAAGGCTGAACCCTTAAAAAGCACCATTGCCGAAATGCCGAAGAGAATCCACAGCGCAGCCACGATGGTGATCCTTTTCTTTTGCTTCTGGTCCATGGCGCTCATAGCAATATCATGGAATCGATTTTAGAAAATCGTATATATAAATGGGGCTAACGGAGAACCAGCGGCGAAAATGAATAATAAACCAAATAGTACTAACATGACTATCATAGGGATCATCCACCAGAGTTTTCTTTGCCATAGGAAGGTTAATAGCTCACCGAATGTCCCGGATTTAGATATAAAATTCTTCCATATGCTCATCTTCTTCTCTTTTTAAATAAAAACTTACTTTCGGACCATATAATCTCCCAGAACCAGGACGTCTATGCCACTTTTACTGAAGGTATTGAAGGCGTTGCTCGGAGAGGTAACAATGGGTTCACCCCTCAGGTTGAAAGATGTATTTAATAGTACAGGCACACCGGTGGCCTCGCCAAATTTCTTCACTATATTATAGTATCGTGGATTCCATTCTTTCCTAATGGTCTGAAGCCTGCCTGTTCCCATGTGATTTACGGCATTTACGCTGTCTGCCTTATTCTCTTTAAACGGTAAAACCATAAGCATATACCTGGCTGGAAATTGTTTGGTGGCGTCCGCGCCACCCTGAAAAAAGTCCTCAGTTTTCTCTTCAAGAATTACGGGAGCAAAAGGCCGGAAGGGTTCACGGAATTTGATTTTCACATTCACCAGGTCCTTCATTTCCTCACTGCGCGGATCCGCCAGGATACTCCGGTTGCCCAGTGCCCTCGGACCCCACTCGAACCTGCCCTGAAACCAGCCAACGACTTTTCCATCAACGAGATCATCTACCACTCGATCAAGCAATTTCTCCTCATTTGAAAAATACTCATTGCCGATATTATTACTATCTAAGAATTCTTTTATTTCTCCGTTGGTATACTCCTTTCCCAAATATGCATGTTCCATTATGAATGATCTCGGTTTTCCCAGAAGAGCGTGGTATGCATACAGCGCAGCACCTAAGGCCCCACCGCTATCGCCTGCTGCGGGTTGAATGAAGAGTTCCTCAAAAGGAGTTTCCCTCAAGATTCTCCCGTTAGCTACCGAATTTAACCCTACACCACCAGCAATGCAAAGTTTTTTCAATCCCGTTTCTTTGTGCAGGGCATTTGCCATCTTGAGCAGTATTTCTTCTGACACAGTTTGAATACTTGCTG
>JBEKCL010000070.1:0-15153 GCA_050014895.1 Dehalococcoidia bacterium | reverse complement strand
CAAATACGGTCTATGCTGGCCGAGGATATCCGGTCAAAAATAGGTAACAAGGAGCCATTAATGGATGCGCCTGTACAGTTAGTATATGTGGCGGACTATGCCAAATTTAGAACAGGTACCCAATCAGACAAGGATCTGTTGTCTGCCTGTGATACGGGCTTTATCGGGCAAAATGTGTACCTGTATTGTGCTGCACAGGGCTTGGGTGCACACTTCTATGCGAGGATCGATCCAGATGCTCTGAAAGAGGCTCTGCAATTACGGGCAGATCAGGCAGCTATTTTTGCCCAGGCGGTCGGATATCCGAAATGATACCGCGCCAGCCCCAGTCTCGACAAGAGAATAAACCATAAGCAGACAAAGTTGAAAAAGAGCGTAACATGGGTTCTGACATGCACGTTGTTCTTGACTCTCCTGATGACCATGGGCACCTGTGCTACCGCACCGACAGCGACGCCCTCGCCAGCACCAAGCGCAGCTTTGTTCAAGTGATACGTAGAACCAACCTGGAAAAGCGGTAAGCTCCCCAACGCTCACAGTAGGTTCCGATAGGATAGAAGATAGGTCGCAACGGCCCTTGCCCAACGTTAGTGTAATAAACCTGAGTAAGCTTCCCAATCCCCAAATTCTGCGAGAGCCAATTAGCTCCGCCGAGCACATATTTCCCTAGGAAATAATCCAGGGGTCACATCATAGCTGGAGAACCCACTGGGCGCCCTAAAGGCCGTCCTAAGAGAGTAATCGACTGCTGAAGTTCGAATTTGGCTGTAAGATCAACGCTATAAAAAAAGAAATCGGCAAATGGTGGAATGTATCTGGAACGCCTTTGGAAGCGGAATACAGCGCACACTATCAGGTCATAGTGTTGGCTAGATGGTTATGGTCATTTTAGTACTCTCGTAATACTGGAGATGAACCGGAGTTTGGTTTAATAGAACGGTGATGAAAATAGCGCAACTATGACAGGTAATAGTTAAATTTCCTGAGGTTCAATAGTGTTCGATCCATCTTAGCCGAGTATGTATTTCTTCTTTCATGACACCATTTTAGTGGAAATGATGTCTATGAATCACACATTTCATGCACAAATAGAAATACTTTTATTTCTGGTCTGCCGATACTCTTGAGACTAGGTTTACCGGGCCTGCCAATCGTATAAAGTTCCATTGCAAATAGTCATTGATATGTTCCTGAGTACTTCCAAATTTTGTAACGGATTCCCCTCCACTACAATCAAGTCAGCCCGTTTCCCTTCTGCAATTAATCCTGTATCCTTGAGCCCTGCCAGTTCTGCGTTCACTGCTGTAACCCTCTGCAATAATTCTGTTGTACTGACACCAAGATTATTAATCAGGATAAGTTCATCGATGATGGATGACACCGGGCTGAATGCGCCTGAATCTGTACCTATGCCCCAGGGTACGCCAAGTTTGAGAACTAATTCAAATCGCTTCATTTTGGCATCAGAAACCTGCTTGGCCCGTTCACTAACTTCCCCCAATCCAAGCTTAGCAAGAGCTACGTAAACGGAGAAAGTTGGAACTAGGGAAATCTTTTTTTCCGCCATCAATTCCGCTACCTCTTCATCAATGAAAGTGCCATGCTCAATAGAAGCTACGCCTGCTTGCACTGCTTCTTTCATGGCCCGTGTCGGGTGGGCGTGGGCAGCTACCACAGTACCATGATCTGCTGCTACTTCCACTGCAGCACGGATTTCCGTTATGCTTAGCTGAACAGAATTGATAGACTCATTGGCACGTTCGACACCTCCACTGCACATAACCTTAACAAAATCAGCGCCTGCTTTCAGCTGCTCCCGTGCAGCCTTACGTACCTCGTCGGGACCATCGGCTTCGCGCGCCACATAATAGATATGGCCACCTGTTGTTGCTATTACTTTGCCGGAACAAAGCAAACGTGGACCGGGCACAAGACCCGCTGCAATAGCATTTCGAAGATCAATATCGACATGCCGGTAACCTCCCATATCACGCATGGTGGTTATGCCTGTGCGAAGAGCCTGATATGCTAATGCTGCACCCCGTAGTACAGCTTTTCCTTCTGCACCAGGGTTAAGGAGCACAGGATCCTGATATATCGTTAAGTGAGTATGGAGTTCTATGAGACCGGGCATTACAGTTTTACCCGAGACATTAATCACCCTGGCATCCAACGGTATTTCAGATTCTTCACACAGAGATGTGATCAAAGTTCCCGTTATGAGCACTGTGCCCTTAACAAGCTTTCCATCTGGCATAAATAGATTGCCATTTTTTAGTGCTATCATTCCTGTACCCCCACTTAATAAAAGTTGCAATTACCGGATAATCTGATAATGTATCTTTTTGTTTATTAACTGATTTTATATTGATGGACTACCTGGTTTCGACAATTTATTTTACTACAAAGATGCTTCTTTCAAACTAAGCTTCTATACATTATTTATTGTGGATTTGAACCGCTGGCCCCTATTTGAGAGACCGATGCTTAGTAAAGGTCCTGGATGATCTGAGGTTATTCATGGTTGAACATACACTCCGTCGTTGCCAGTAATTATTTTTCAAGAAATAATCCAAGAAATTATATCATGGCCAGAAACCGTGGCGGGACGCCCGGTCTGGTTTAATAAAGCATGAACCAGATGGAATACCCGATTTTGTCGGAATTATTATTCTATAACACTATCATGTAATAGTGTTGGCTTTTTCCTTGACTACTCATAGCGTCAGAGTGATATATGTGTCAACACTATATAAAGGAGAATGCCACCATGACCACTACAATTGCCAACTTCGCCGATACCGCTACCGGCTGGCAGCGTGCTCTTTATGCCTTCCGGGCCGAGAAACAGCAACGCTCCGATTCCCGCCGAACTGTTGAAGGATATTCCAGGATGCTCCAGGACTTCTTCAGCCGCTCTGGAAAGGAACCCGACCATGTAACAGCCCAGAACATCTTTGTCTATGCCCATGGCCCCGGGCTTTCCGGCAAGCAGCCCTCGGCCATTACTATCGGTGCTCGCATTGCATGTCTTAGTTCCTTCTATCGCTTCCTAATCCGCATGGATATTGTCCAGTCCAACCCCTGCGACAAGCTCCAAAGGCCGCAAGTCTCACCCAGCCCACCCAGGGGTCTCTCCGCTGACCAGGTGCACCAACTCCTGGTAGTGGTCCCTGAATCTCCAGTAGGCCTTAGGGACCGCGCCATAATCCTGACACTGGTGCTCACTGGACGCAGGCGTGCCGAGGTGCTGGGCATGAAGGCAGGCGACCTGAGTATTGATGGCGATCGGACGTATTATGTATACAGGGGTAAAGGCGGGAAACATGGCCGCAGGGAACTACCCAAGCCTGCGGTGGATGCCGTGGTCGCCGCACTGGTGGCTTTTGGGCTGAACCTAGCCACTATGCAACTAGGATCGTCGCTATGGCCGTCACGCACGCAGGATTCCCAGGGGCTGACCAGCGGGACGTTCTACTGCAACCTTCAGCGGTACTTCCGAATGGCCAGACTCTTGCCTGCCGGCGTTCACATCTTTCGCCATACAGCCGCCAAACTGCGCCGGGATGTCGGGGAGACAGTCGAGGACGTGAGCCGGTTCCTGGACCATAGTAGCCTGGCCGTGACAACCGTTTATCTGCGCAGGTTAGAGGGAGAGCAGGATCGAAGTTGGGCGAAGGTGGCGGAGTCGATAGGCTTATGAAGGACGACCGGTAAAATATTTATGTCTGCTTTGTTTGCAGATAAAATGTTCGACGACACTTTAAACAATGAAACCGCTGTTTGTGTGACGAATCCGCTCCGTACTTCTAGACTCAAAATTCTAACCGCCTTTGGTACATTTCAAAACGGGGCTCGTTTGTACTATCATTCTAACAGTCTTGTTTGAATTATCGGTCTCATCGTACAGACCACCATAAAAGGAGACATTCCTATGAACATCGGCAGCCTGGGACAGGATAACATCGAGAAGTACGGAGAATGCCCGAAGGCCTATTTTGAAGGGAAATGGTACACCAACGTAGAGATACAGAACAACTCCAACCGCCTGGGAAATGCCCTGAAGTCCCTTGGTGTCCGTAAGGAGGACCGCGTGGCCATCCAGATGCCGAACAGCCCTGTGGTAATCTGGTCTTTCCCCGCCATCTTCAAAATAGGCGCCATCGCCGTGCCGATGAATCCGCTGCTGAGGCCGGACCAGTCCTCACATATCTACCAGGATAGCGGCGCCAAAGCTGTGATTACCAGCCCTGAGTTCGCCCCACGCGTGCTGGAAGCCCAAAAACAATGTCCCGATCTAACACACGTAATTGTCACAGAAAGGGATGACCTTAGAGGGACAATTGCCTATAACAAGTTCGTAGAAGGCCAGAGTGATCAACTCCTGACTGAGGAGACCGATAATGACGATGTGGCGGCATTGATCTATACGGCCGGGACCACCGGGCGCAGCAAAGGTGTGATGCACACCCACCTGGGCCTGTACATGACGGCACTCGGCTTTTCCGACTTTGCCGCCAGGTACCTGAGCACTACTTTGCACGTAAAGAGCAAAGTAATGAATATCCGCACGCACCAGATCGTGGAAACCGAGCAGAGGGTAACCGGGGTCGACCTTGGCACGGCCCTGTTTGTGCTGCCCCTGTCGCATTCCTATGGCCTGGCCCTGGGGCTTACCGGCAACATGTTCGCAGGCAAAGGCGTCATTATGAAATGGTTCGAGCCCGGACTGGCGCTGAAGCTCATACAGGAATTCAGGATTACGAGCTTTTCCGGGGTCCCGGCCATGTATATCATGATGCTGAACCATCCCGATGTCGATAAGTACGACCTGACCTCTCTGCGGTCGTGCACCTGCGGGGCCGCGCCGCTGCCGCCCGAGATCGGAAAGCTGTGGAAGGAAAAGACGGGGACTTACATAATTGAAGGCTGGGGCATGACCGAGACCGGGGCGACCACCTGCGGAAATCCACCGAACAGGGCCCCTAAATACGGCTCCATCGGTGTGTGCGCTGTCAAGGCCAACACCATGAAGATCTTCGATGAACAGGACAGGGAACTACCTTCAGGCGGGACCGGCGAAATCGTAATCAAAGGCCCGACCATCATGAAAGGTTACTGGAACATGCCGGAGGAGACCGCCGAGGCGATGAGGAACGGGTGGCTCCACTCGGGAGATATTGGCTACATGGACGAGGATGGTTATTTTTATATTACGGACCGCAAGAAGGACATCATCATTCGGGGTGGGGAGAATGTTTCGCCCCGCGAGGTGGAAGAGGTACTTTTGCAGATACCGCAAATTGCGGATGCGGGAGTGATCGGGATTCCCGATAAGGTTTATGGAGAGGAGATAAAGGCGTTTTGCGTGCTGAGGAACAATGAGACGGTCGGGCCCGGGGAGATTATTAGTTTTTGTAAGGGGAAGCTGCCGACTTATAAGGTGCCTAAGGCGGTTGAGATCGTCGAGGCGCTGCCGAAGAATATACTCGGGAAACTATTGAGAGCGGAGCTCAGGAAGGTTAACAAGCAGGGAGGTTCTTGACCGCCATAAAGAACAAATTCCAAGCTCCAAATAAAAAAGAAGCTGAAAGAAGAATTCAATATCAGCTTTGCTCACGGGTTACATCGATTTCATCCTGAAGCAGCCGTTCTACTGCGGCAGCATACGTTATGATGGGAAGGAATACCCACACTACTACGAGTGCGTTATCACCAGAGAGCTGTACGTGAGGGTCCAGCAAGTGAAGGCCGGCTACAACAAGAAGCACTACAAGTTTGCGGGCCTACCTTATTTATATCGAGGCCTCATCAAGTGCGCTGTCTGCGGCTGCATGATAACGCCTGAGAAGAAGAAAGGAAAGTACGTCTATTACCATTGCACCGGGTATAACGGCAAGCACGGCGCTGAGTGGCTAAGGGAAGAAGACCTGACCGCGCAATTTGCCCAGCTGTTCAAATCGTTGCAGGTTCCAAAAGATATAATTGAGGAGATCACGGCCAGCCTACGGACGGCGCATAAGGACAAGTCGCAGTTCCACCGGACAATGCTTGATAGTTTACATAAGGATTACAACAAATACCAGACCCGGATTGAGCGCATGTACGACGACAAGCTTGACGGGAGTATTACTGAGGACGAGTATAACAAAAAGCGCGAGGAGTTCCAGGCCGCGCAGCGCGAAATAACCGACAAGATTTCCAAGTTGGGCACAGCCGATGAAGACTACTATCTGACTTCAGAATACCTGCTGCAGATTGCCAATAGAGCTTACGACCTGTTCATAAGTTCCGAAGCGGAGGAAAAACGGCAACTTTTAAAATTGACACTTCAGAACTTGAAATTAGACGGGAAAAAGCTCGATTTTGAACTCGTAAAGCCCTTTGATCAGGTGCTTGCCTTTGCGGGTAGTCAAGGTTGGCTCCTCGGGTAGGATTCGAACCTACGACCTAGCGGTTAACAGCCGCCCGCTCTACCGTTGAGCTACCGAGGAACGATACAGCTTAGAAAGGCAACTAAGTGCCAATCGAAACTAACGGGATATTATATCATTGAGAGTGGACTATGAGCAATAACAAATAATAAAAGGATTCCGTTAATCGGCTATTTTGGTTTTAATTGTGAATATATATTCTGCACTTGCTGTTTTGTTTCTTCAAGGGAGCCGTCGTTGTTAATTACAAAGTCGGCGAACTGCATTTTTTCTTTGACGGGTATCTGGTTTTTAATCCTGTTGCTGGCATCTTCCTCAAACATGCCTCTTGCAATCAGCCTGCGCAGCTGAATTTCAGGTGAGCAATAAACAACTATGATTTTATCTACGAGCTTTCTTGCAACTTCCGGACCCACTTCCAATAGCAGTGGTATGTCTTTAATGATAATGCCATCCGGATTAATCAATCTTTTTTCTTCAACCTGTCTCAGGTCTTCTCTAATAACCTCAGGGTGAACGATGGAGTTTAATTGACGTAGTTTTTCGGGGTCATTGAAGACCACATCAGCTAACTTTTGCCTGTTAAGTGTCTGGTCGTCGTTTAGAATACCTGCCCCAAAATAATCTTTAATAGCCTGCCATGCCGGTTTTCCGGGTTCAACAACTTGATGGGCTATTAGATCGGAATCAATAATAAAGGCTCCCATATCGGCAAACATCTTCGCTACGGTGCTCTTGCCCGTTCCGATAGTCCCTGTGAGTCCAGCTATAATCATTTTGGTTGAGTGTACCTGGAGCCGGTAAAATTCCTTGCTTTGAGCTCTCGCATAAACTCGGCTTCGTTACGGATATCGTTTTGAAATATAGTAACACATTTGCCGAGTTCATTCTTGGCATGGGCATCACTGCCACCGGATATTGGAAGAGATAAGTTGCTGGCGAGCTGGCAGGCGAAAACATTATTGCCTTCCATATTGCGTCCGTTAAATCCCTCGAGTCCATCCACTTTATCGAATACAGGTCTCTTTAGAACAAGTTCAGAGGCCTTCTCGAAGTCTGTCAGGGCATGGCACGGATATCCCCTGAAGGGATGGGCTGCTATCATAAATGCGTTAGCTTCAACGGCGAGCTGCCGTAATGTCTTGATATCAATTACTGTCGTGAAGTTCAGGTTTAGTCCAAAAACAAGAATCTCGCCCCCTTCCTTTACCATCACTTCAACGCCACGGAATACTGGAAAATTATATTTGGCCGAGAGTTCGGTAATACCCGGCAACTCCCATGCCCTATCGTGCTCGGTGAAACAAATGCCATCGAGCCCCAAACTTATCGCTGTTTGGATCGCTTCTTCCGGATCAAGAGTGCTGTCGGGAGAGAGCTTGTTAGTGTGAACATGCAGATCTATCTTCAATTGCAGGACTCACAAGATGGCCCGGTAACAGGGGGACTTATTTGTAACTAAATAATATGAGAGTCAACGATATAACTTTGCCCTGCGCTGGCTCACAGAAGTTTTATATTAACACTTTTGAAATTTGACTACAAATAGCATATTGATTATATTGATGAAAGTTGTTTGGATAAGGGAGGTACTGCTATGCCACAGGAAAAGGTTATTGTCACCTCTGCCGTCACGGGTTCTGCTCATTTTCCGAGTATGTCACCGTATTTACCGATAACACCACAACAGATAATTGAAGATGCGGTCAAGTCTGCTGAGGCGGGTGCAGCAATACTACATATACATGTTAGAAATCCCGAGAACGGTATGCCGACACCGGATATTGAAATATTCTCAGAAGTACTCACTGGGATCAAAGCCCGAACGAATGCGGTCATTTGTATTTCAACCGGTGGTGGAATGGGTATGAGCACCGAGCAAAGGGCATCCCCGGTTATTAACTTGAAACCTGAGATGGCCTCACTAAATTTCGGCTCAATGAATTTTTCTGTTTTTCCACAGGCTGATAAAGTGAAGGAGTGGCGGTATCCGTGGGAAAAATTATCTATACTTGCCAGTGAAGACTACATTTTCCCAAATACGTTTAAAACTCTGCGTGAGTTTCTCGCAATATTCGCAGCTAATGAGACAAAGCCTGAGTTGGAAATATATGACCTGGGTATGGTCAATAACCTGGCATTCATGATGAGAAGGGGACATATTAAACCTCCTGTTCACATACAATTTGTGACTGGTACACTAGGAGGTGTACCTTCCACTGTTGATAGCCTGACTACGCTTTATAATGCTACCAGGATGGCGATCGGGACAGATAATTTCACATGGTCAGCCATCGGCGCCGGCAGGTTTCAGATGCCGATTTGCTCGGTGGCATTGGCAATGGGAGGAAATGTGAGAGTGGGTATGGAGGACAATTTGTATGTTAGTAAAGGAGTACTTGCTAAAAGCAGTGCCGAACAGGTAGCCAAGATCATACGTATTATGCGGGAATTAAGCCTCGAACCAGCTACGCCGGACGAGGCGCGCAAAATGCTGGGACTTAAAGGCCTGGGCAAGGTGAACTATTAGGCCAATATTATTAGCAGGATACTAACGATGGCGAAAATAATTGCAATTTGCAAAAGCGAGCAGAAAGGCACAAGTAAATACCCCGTTAATGCGGGAGAACTCAAGGTAAATTGTGGTCTTGTTGGCGATGCACATGCGGGTGGAGATGATCGGGCGCGAGAGATTAGCCTGCTCGCTATCGAGAGCATTGAAAAAATGAACCGTACCGGATTCGATTTCCATGCCGGGGATTTTGCTGAAAATTTAACTACCAGTGGACTTGAACTGGTGTCATTACCCATAGGGACAAATATGAAAGTGGGAAACGATGTAGTATTGCAGGTAACACAAATAGGTAAAAAATGTCATACGGGGTGTGCTGTTTTTAAGCAGGCGGGGAAATGCATTATGCCGAAAGAGGGTATTTTTGCTCGGGTGGTTACGGGAGGTCTTGTCAGGCCGGACGATGAGATTATAGTGCTTACATAATCAATAGTCTTTCTGAAATATTGGCAGATAAATATCTCTAATAGTGATTGACTAATATCGATCTTGGAATGGCTGCCGAGCCAGGATTCGAACCTGGGCAAATGGATTCAAAGTCCATCGTGCTACCACTACACAACTCGGCAATCCGAGATTAAGGTTATCACAGTTATTTTGCGGTGGTCAATTTGCGTGTATATCAAGAATCCGGTTTTATTTACATAAACCTTTTTGTTGGTTCCTGCGTTTTATTAGTATAGACAAGAATATTAAAAGCAGGAGTAAAGCAATGACAATGAATAAAATGTTTGGACTGGTAAACAAAGATGAAAAATTGCTGGCTTTGCTTAGTGGGATGCTGCTGGATGGAATAATCTTAATCGGCTTGATTGTCTACGTCTGGATGAAGTTGCTTTCTTAGCTATAAAACATATTATAATAAATGAGGCTGCCGCCATTCGCAAAATGAATGGCGGCAGTTTTTATTTTCCATTTAAATTGGATGATTAGGTTAGCGATGGTGATAAGGATAAGGATACGGATACGCATAGAATTGGTGCCGAAGGTCGGACTCGAACCGACACGAGAGTTGCCCCTCAACAGTTTTTGAGACTGCCGCGTCTACCATTCCGCCACTTCGGCCTATTCGGCAAAACAGTGGTGCCGAGGCCCAGAATCGAACTGGGGACACGTAGATTTTCAGTCTACTGCTCTACCGACTGAGCTACCTCGGCGCGGACGATATTGTAGCTTTTCAATAGCTAAAGTGTCAACATTATTTGGTTCATTTGTTAACGTTCTATGATTTTGTCACCCCATAACTGTTCAGTGAAAATGTCACCCCATGAGAGAAGAGGTGACTTTGAACAAGAAGGAACAGAGAAGGCTCATGATACTTAATAAGCTGGAACATGGCAATCGTGGGAGGGAACCGGTTCATGCTCTATGTGACGAGATACGCAACAGGATAGTCGATCTGGTCCAGCGGAAATACACGGGCTTTAACCAGCAGCACTTTACTGAGATGCTGATTGAGAGGGAAGGCATAAGCGTGTCCCGTTCAACCGTCAGGAGAATATTGTCAAATGCGGGAATACATAGTCCGAGGAGAAGAAGGCCACCAAAACACCGTAAGCGCAGGGACCGGTATCCTCAGGAAGGTATGATGCTTCAGATCGATGGCAGTCCTCACGATTGGCTCGAGGAAAGGGGCCCCAAGCTTAGTATGATCGCAGCCATTGATGACGCCACAGGTAAAGTGGCTGGTGCATTATTCAGAGAGCAAGAAGATGCACAGGGCTATTTCCTGTTGCTCAAGCAGATAGTGGCTGCGCACGGCATACCGGTAGCTTTATATCATGACCGACATGGCATCTTTGAACGTTATCCTTTGAACAAAGAGTCCATCGACGAACAGTTGGAGGGAAAGAGAGCGCTCACGCAATTCGGACGACTTATGCAGGAGTTGGGAGTCACCTCGATTGCTGCGATGTCACCCCAGGCGAAAGGCAGAATCGAGAGACTATGGGGCACATTCCAGGATAGATTGGTTAGTGAGTTGCGCCTGGCCGGGGTGTCTACCCTGGATGAAGCCAATAGCATGCTGGAAGGATTTCTACAGCTCATAACCGGCGGTTCGCCGTTTCTCCTGTTCAAACTGGGAGCGCCTACCGTAAACCTCGTGCAAGGTTTATCTCGAATGATGTATTTTGCTTCAAATACAGGCGTACGGTCGCCAGGGATAATGTTGTCCGCTTCGCCAACCAGAGGCTGCAGGTATTTCCTTCAAACGGCCGGCCCAGCTATGCATACGCCCATGTCGACGTGCATGAACATATGGATGGTGTTCTATCAGTCCATTATCAGGGGAAATGTCTCCTAACCAAACCGGCTCCTTACGAGGCCTCAGCACTGAGAGCAAGAGCCGGTACCCGCCCCATCGCAACGCAGAACATGCTTATTACTCCAAGTCAAAAATTGACTTTGGAACACTCTCTGCCAGGGCAGATAGTCAGCCGCAAACCATCCATGGAGACATATGCCAATAATTCATATAGACAGGGGGTGACAAAATCACTGGACAATTAAGGGGACATTTTCACTGGACAACAACATAGGTACTTCACAGTATGTCCGTTTTAGCTGTTAGCTTCATTAAGAGTGAGTTCGATAAACAGTACAATAGATAACGTCCTGTCGCTTAGATAGCTCTCGCCTGGTAGTGGTATACTATTTTCACATCGAATTAGCTTGGAGGGAGAGTAAGGAATGGAAGCAATATGGCAGTGGGGCATCAACCTTATTATCGCAATCCAGCAGGTTCATGGTCCGGTGCTCGACAACATTTTTCGCGCAATTACATTTGCCGGTGAGGAGCAGTTTTACCTGGTCCTGCTGCCGCTGATACTCTGGTGTTTCGATTATGGTTTCGGTGCGGTGCTCGCCATCCTTTTTATGATTTCCAATGCAGTCAATGTTACATTGAAGGATTTATTCCAGCAGCCGCGTCCCTTCGATCTTAATCCCGGCTTAAAACTCTCTGAGGCGACTGGATATGGACTGCCCAGTGGCCACGCTCAGATATCTATCACAGTATGGGGCGTACTTGCCGGCCGGGTGCAGAAGAAATGGTTCTGGGTAGTGGCTGCCGTGGTAGTTCTTCTTATATCCTTCTCACGTATTTACCTGGGCGTGCATTTCCCAACGGACGTGTTCGGGGGCTTAATTGTCGGCGGCATATTACTGGCGCTTTACTTCGCATACTGGTCACGTGTGGCGCAATGGTTGGCCGGGCTTAACATCGGCTTTCAGCTTTTGCTGGCCATAGGCCTGCCGTTACTATTCCTCTTGCCTTATCCCTCCATTGATGCTTTAACCGGTTCAGGCGCTTTTTTGGGTTTGGGGGTGGGACTGATCTTCAAACAACGCTATCTATCATTTAGTACGGACGGACCGTGGTGGCAGCGCATAGTACGTTATCTTGTAGGCATTGTAATACTATTTGCGCTTTATCTGGGACTCAAAGCGGTATTTCCTCCCGATGGCGCCGTTGCGGGTTCCGTGTTCCGCTTTGTGCGCTATGCGCTGATCGGAGGCTGGATTATCATCGGGGCCCCATGGTTCTTCAGGGTGACACGTTTGGCGAAAGCTTGATCATACTCTTGACAACTTCCATCAACCCATCCAGGGGCTGTATCTGGGCCTGCGCTTCTTTGCGCCATTTGAGTTCGACGCTGTTGTTTTTGAGCGTGCGGGCGCTGACAACGATGCGCAGGGGAATGCCTATCAGGTCGGCGTCGTTGAACTTTACCCCAGGTGACTCTTCGCGGTCGTCGAAAAGGACGTCGATTCCGGCTGCCGTCAGGTCGGAATAAATCTTCTCCGCTGCTTGCATTACATTGGCGTCCTCGACTTTTAAAGCGCACAGGTACACTTCATACGGGGCGATTGGTACCGGCCATAGTATCCCCTTGTCGTCATGGTTCTGCTCGACGGCTGCCGCCAGCAGCCGGCCTACGCCTATGCCGTAGCATCCCATGATGCACGGCTTGTTCGAGCCGTCCTTGTCCAGGAAATAGGCGCCCAGTCTTTCACTCAGGAATGTCCCCAGTTTGAACACGTGTCCCACTTCGATGCCGCGTTGTGACGACAGTTTGTGGCTGCACTTGCTGCACGTGTCTCCGGCGCATGTCTTGGCAATATCTGTGATGATATCCGCTTTGAAATCCCTGGGATAATTGACGTTCTTCAGATGTGTGTCCTTCTTGTTGGCGCCTGCTACAAAATTAGTGCCGAGCTTGATCGAATCGTCGGCCACGATTTTATATCCCTTCAGGTTAACGGCGGAAGCGTACCCCGCCACCAGTCCAGCCGCCTGCGTCTCGGCTTCCGTAGCCATATGCAGGTCGTTGCACTTTAGCAGGTTCTTCAGCTTGATCTCGTTTACTTCCAGGTCTCCTCTTATCACTACGAAAACCAGTTCTCCATCGGCCGTATAGAACACAGATTTCAGTGTCTGGTCGGCTTTTACGCCCAAAAATGTTGCAACTTCCTCGATTGTCTTCATTCCGTGTGTGGATACTTCTTCAAAGGGCAGCAGGTCCTGCTTTGCACCCGGACTCTTGACGCTGATGGCCTTTTCCGCGTTGGCGGCATAGTCGCAGTTAGGGCAGTAGATGATCTCGTCTTCGCCGCTCTCGGTGATCAGCATGAATTCATGTGAGGCTTTGCCTCCGATTGCCCCGCTGTCAGCTTCAACCATTACGGCAGGCAGTCCGCCCCTGGCGAAGATGTTCTTGTAAGCCTGCACCATCTTTTTATAGCTTTCATCCAGTCCGGCTTCATCCACGTCGAAGCTGTACAGGTCTTTCATGATGAATTCACGTACACGCAGCAGTCCGCCCCTCGGTCTCGGCTCGTCCCTGAATTTATTCTGGATCTGGTAGGGCAGTTGCGGCAGGTCGCGGTAGCTTTGCACCGAGCGCCTCACCAGGTCGGTGATCACTTCCTCGTGGGTCGGTCCCATGACCAGTGTGTGCTCTTTGCGGTCCTTCACTGTAAAAAGTGTCTTGCCGAAGGATGCCAGCCTGCCTGATTTTTCCCAGAGTTCAATGGGTTGCAGGGACGGCATGTTGAGCTCCTGCCCGCCGGCTTTGTCCATCTCTTCCCTGATGATATTTTCGATCTTCTTCAGGACTTTCCAGCCCATCGGCATGTAGGAATATACCCCGGCTGCCACCTGCTGGATCATGCCTGCCCGTACTAGATACCTGTGGCTGGCAGTATCGGCATCGGAAGGGGCTTCTTTTAATGTCCTGCCAAGTAGTCTGGAAAAGCGCATGTTAGTGTCCTCTTCTTATTTAAGTAATAGCGTATTGTAGAATATTTCCCGGTGAATTTAAAAGCTGGAGCGGGTATTGAGCCCTTTGCCGGGAAGAAGAAGATTACATAATCTACCTGGCCGACGGTCTTACTCCAAGAGGTGCGCCGATTTCGTCGAAGACCTTTGTGATGGCTGTTTTGAGTCCCTTTTTATCGTTCCTGGAGATGATGTGGCGTGTGGTGACCAGGCGCGCTATGGAATTGGCTGCAGTTGTCTGAAGGTCAATCCTGTCGGGGTGTTCTCTCATGAGTGTGAGAAACTTGACACGCAAGATGGCGATCTCTTCGTCTATTCCTTCAACTTCATGTGCTTCTTTTAGCTGGACCTTTTGGGATTCATTTAGGATTTGGCTGTAAAACGCGTGCTTGCAGGCGTTTTGGTTCCCTTTGGGGGCGCCGCCCCTGTTCTTTTCTTCTTTCATATTTTACCTTGAGCATACCGTAGACGATGGCGAGGGCCGCCAGCTCATAGTTCTCTTCCTGTAACGCTTTTTCCAGTAAACTTATTTTCATGTTTCTGCTGCTATTATAGAAGTGTAGCTACAATGCTGTATAGCGGATTTTGTCGCGGGGGTATGGTTTTCATTGAAGTAGCTATCTAAGTTTCGCTCAAATGAGAAGTCCTGTGCTTGGGCTTCCAATCTGTATCTTGACAGTTCGGATATAGTTCGTTATCATGAATTATATTGATGACATCGAACCATCTATCTGGAGAATTCATCTATGAAAAAACCAAAGACATTGTCGTCTGACGGTCCCCTTGTGCGTGATGTTGTTGAACTCCTTCGAGAGTTGCTCCACGCTTTTCTTATGGCGTCAGTCCCGGCCTGGTTGGATCTTCAG
>JBEKCL010000069.1:0-15353 GCA_050014895.1 Dehalococcoidia bacterium | reverse complement strand
CCACATCAGTTAGCATATCAACCAGCTTATGCTGTATAGCCATGAACGAACCAATGGGCTTGTCAAACTGTACCCTGTCCTTGGCATAAGCTTGTGTCATATCAAGAACAGCCTCGCATGCACCTGCCATTTCAGCACATTTCAGTATTGTAGCCCGCTGCATTAGATAATTTATTACCTTCCAACCCTGGTCCAATTTTCCCAGGATATCCCGTTTAGAGACTATCACATTTTTAAACCTAATTTTGCACTGTCCATCACCAGAAAGAGTAGGGATTAGTTCTGTTTTAATACCTTTCGACCTCGCTCCAATTATAAACACAGTCAATCCATCTGTACCTGCTTTGGCTGCGTCAGTTCTACAAATGACAAGCAAGTAATCAGCTATGTGGGCAAACGGAGCAAACCACTTTTCTCCGTTTATCACATAGTTCTTGCCGTCTGCCATTGCCAAACAATTAATATCAACCGGCGAGAATCTTCCAGAATTTTCTGTATAAGCCAGTGACCAAATGTTTCTACCCTCCGCCACAGGCGGAAGATATTTCTTTTTTTGTATTTCCGTGCCAAATTTAAGTATTGGGATAGCGCATAAGCCCACAGTTGAGAAAAATGGGCCGGGAGTGATATTTCTACCCATCTCTTCCATAAGTACCATAAGATCAAGGAATTCAGCCCCCATTCCCCCATATTTTTCGGGGAAAATCAGCCCCATCCATCCCAATTCCACCATCTTTGATAGCATATCCGGATCATACCCTTTTTCGTCTTTTTCCAACTCACGCACCCTGGCCTTCGTACATGCGCCAGCCAGGAAATCCCTAGCCATCGTTTTCAGCATATTTTGTTGTTCGTTTAAATCAAAATCCATCTTCAAACCTCAAATCCATTCCGTTAGTACGGCCTGGGTAATCCCATCTTAAACTGTCCAATAATGTTCTTCTGTACCTCATCGGTACCACCGGCAATTGATATTCCCGGAAACATCATATACATTCTGGTAACATTCCCCAGAATCTTGGCCCACTTAGACCGTACATCCACCTGCGAATAGGCACCTATAATCTCAGTCCCGGTCGTTGCAATATTCCGCATCACGAGATCGCAATATGCCTTGTTCCTGGCTGCTTCATAAACAGGTATGACTCCCTTGCTCATTTTCCAGGTTATTTCCAGGCTAAAGAGTCTGAGAGTCTCGAGCTCAACCGCCCTTTCAGCCAATTTATGCCGCACAATTGGGTCAGCAGCCATCGGTTTACCATTGTATTTTGTCTCCAACGCATATTTGACAATATATTCAAGTATCTTTTTAGCTCCTCCATAAAATTGCGGAGCTATGCTGTGGCGCTCAAACGCCAGCGATTGCATAAGATGATACCAGCCTCGATTTTCGGTACCAACCAGGTTAGAGACAGGCACTTTAACATTGTCGAAGAAAAGCTCATTAAATATATGTATACCGGCAAAGTTCACAATAGGTTTGATAGTGATCCCCGGACTCTTCATATCAAGGATGATAAGACTAATTCCATGTTGTTTTTTTACAGCATTCGGATCGGTTTTGACTGCCATCCAACACCAGCGGGCACGATGGGCACAGCTGGTCCAGATCTTTTGCCCGTTAAGTATGTACTCGTCTCCCGTTTTTATTGCCCGGGTCTGAATATTAGCAAAGTCGGAGCCAGCGTTAGGTTCGCTATAGGCAGTACACCATATGCCGTCGGGCTCTCCGGCTGCTATTGACGGAAGATATTTCTGACGCTGCTCTTCGTTACCAAAAAGCATGAGGGACTGACCGACCCAGCCAATTCCACTGACACCCATTTGAGTCCCTGGAATTCCACGATAGCTTGCCTCGTCCATATATACATACTGCTCGGAAAAAGACGCCCCCTGCCCACCGTATTCCTTTGGCCACGACATGGTAAGCCATCCCCTTTGCGCAAGCTTTTTTGAAATTTGCAGCGAAAACTCCCAGTCTTCGTCCCTACTTTCCTCTTCCAACCCACTTACACCCACCATTCCCACCAATTCCGATTTGGCAAATTTTTTAATCTCTTCGCGCAGCCTGTCTTCCTTTTCGCCAAATTTAAAATCCATTCCTACTCCTTACTGCCACTGAATATAGCCTCAATCATATTAATGTAATGTAGAACCACATATCTTGAAGCAAACATATCTATAAACCCGCTAATAATTACCACCTTAAGTATTGTCTCCACCTTAGATAACCTTACTGCGCCATTGACTGATTAGCAAATAAAATGGTATAAAATGACTTACGAGTGAACGTTGTTACAATATAGAGGCATTCCATTTATGTTAGATTTGTATCTACTGGAACGTTGTTCCAATTTATCACAGGGAATTGTCAGTTGTCAAGCTACCATTGAAATATGCGATTGTGCGTACAAAGCATTTATAGGGTAATAATAGGGAAGTAATCAATCATGAAAGCTAAGCGAAAAACTATTGAGGCACTTATCCTGAATGCGGCCATGGATGTTTTTAGCAGTGGGGATTTTGAACAGGCAACCATGCGGTCAATTGCGGAAAAAGCTAATGTACCCACTTCAAGCATTTATAAATATTTTACAAACAAAGATGATCTTTATGTGACATTAGTCAGCATTATTGTTGACAGGACAAACCAGGAACTGAATATGCACCTGACCGGGCTCAGCAGCACAAAAAGTAAAATACGGGAAATGGCCCGGTTCCATTTGAATTTTTTCCAGGACAATTTGCACATCGCACGCCTGGTATTTGCCAGCACGAATTTGAGCTACTGGTATGAATATCAGAAAGCATATGAAAAAGTTAAAGAATCGGGCTCCGCTTTAGCCAGGATCATCAGGGAAGGCCAGCGCAATGGCGAGATCCGTGACGACCTCAACCTGCGCGTCGTTAACCATATTTACTTTGGCGCATTACGTGCCATGGTTATTAACTGGCTGTACAGGCGTCATGTATATCAGCTATCAGACCTGTCCGAACCCTTTGCCGATGCAATTTATGGGGCAATACGCGCCAATGATGCAAAGACTACACAATTCGTCTGTCCCTTAATGGAAGAGGGAAATGCTACCAACATGAAATCCAAGAAAAGTTACCCATAATCACCACTGAATTTAATGCTCTTGCGTTCCGGGAAAGAACCCTTACTTGACATGCGTAATTCCCTGGTATACCCGGTCCTTCCAGGCAACCCCCGCTCCTACCGCCCGGCGTGCTACAGCGTACAGCACTGTCAAGATTAAAAATGCCGTCCCCAGTGGATGAAATATGAAGGAAATGGCAGAACCTCTGAAATACAAATCGGCAATAACCCGCATAAGCATTAGCAGCACAACCTGTAATGAGATCACTACAGTCCAACCCACCCATTGCCCGCTCGATACGATAATATTTATAGGACCGGTCAAAACCCAGTAGAAAGGCGCCAGATAGAAAATATAGGCTGCCAGGAAGAATCCTACAAGAGTCAGCGGCGATAAGGCCGCAACAGAATAAAACCATTTTACACACCCTTCGGTCATCGTTCCAATAGTTTTATACATAATAGTGGTCATGGCCTTAGAAAGGTCCACTGAAAGCGTACGCTCGCCCCTACGGCTCATTTCGATGGCAAACCACACATCTTCCATAATCCGCGATTTAACTATTTGATGGCCGCCGATTCTCTGATAGGCTTGCTGTTTAAACAGGAGGAATTGACCGATTGCCAAAGTAGGGAGAGGTTTCTTTGAACGATGAAGTAGCCAGAGAGGAAACCAGCTCATAATGACAAAATAGAAGAGGATAGGGATAACGATTTTTTGGGTCAGACCTGAAACCTGCTGCTGGGGAAAGCCTGACAGCATTGATATGCGATTATTGATCGCAATTTCCAGTGTCCCCCGTATCAAATGCGGTTTGCTTACAGTATCTGCATCAACGAATAACAGCCATTCGCCCCGTGCCTTTTGCGACAACTGATGACACGCAAAACATTTACCTGCCCAACCTTCCGGCAGCGGCTCTCCACTTATCAGTTGTACTCGCCCATCTTCTTCAGATACTTTACGTATTATTCCTGCTGTTCCGTCCCTCGAATTATCATCAAGAACCAGTACTTCAAAGTTGGGATAATCCTGGTTTAGAACTGAAGAAAGACAGCGCCCAATATTCTCTTCTTCGTTCCGTGCCGGTATTAATATGGATACAAGTGGCAATTTCCCAGGTAGCCTGGCTTTCAGGGATGGTTTCTTAAGAAACGAGAGATTCAGAACAAGGTTAATGAAGAAAAGAATTATTCCGGCTAAGACCAGTAGCTGGTAAATCATTCCTACAACTCATTGTATCTACACTGCTTTCCTTCTCGACCTGATCCAATGTACCAGGCGTCCCGGAGGATTTGGAGTTCTCAAACCCGAGAATTGTTTCACAATGAATAAAGCGGTTACGCATGAAATAAAAATTATTTCCCCCATATCCGCCCGCAAGAACAGCAATGCGATAAGAGAACCCACCATACCAATAACCACGATCCACGAATCATTGCCGAGAAACAGGAAACCGAGAATAAACAAAATAATCAATGTGACGATCATGTCCCATTGCAATAAGCCAAATAAAGTACCGGCAAAGACCGCCAGTGCTTTTCCTCCCTTGAAACCCAGAAAAGGAGAATATGCGTGTCCCAGCACTGCGCTGAAAGCGATTACGTAGAGTACAGGCAGCCCAAGTCCGAATACTATTTTACCAATCAGTATGAACGGAATGCCTTTCACTATGTCCAGCACGAGCGCCACAACACCCCATTTCTTGCCTCCAGTCCTGAATACATTGGACGCTCCCGGATTACCGTCCCCTACTTTCTGTATGTCCCTATGCAACGCCCACTTTCCTATCCACACCGAAAACGGACAACCGCCTAATATAAAGGCGGATAACGCCAGTACAACCGCTAAAATGATATCCATAGTTGCAATGTTACACTCCACTGCTATATAGACTCTATCACTCGAAGTCTAAATAAAATTAAATTCACTGTCAAATTGACAATAGCAACATTTGGTACGCAAGTTATGCGGGTTTTGATCAGTAATTTAGAAATGAAAATAATGGAAAGCCGGTGATAAACTGAATTATTTTATTGGCGACCCCGATGGGATTCGAACCCACGATCTCCACCGTGACAGGGTGGCATGTTTGACCGCTACACCACGGGGCCTCTTATTACGCTTAATGGATACACTAAACGCAAATTGCTGTAAAAGTCTATCAACAGACTATTGTCAGTGTCAAACATTCCATTTTGAGCGTCAATAATTGATTTTTCATACTATTTGTTATAATCTTACATTTGGTTCTTATATTGTTATGATATTTAGAATAGTAATGTCATATAAAAATTTCGGGAGGATTCGTTGAATTCGAAAAGAATTCTATTAATCGCATCCACATTACTAGTTATTGTAGCAGGTACATTCCACCTGCTACCCATCCCTGCACAAGCAGCTACAACCATAAACCTTAACCCTCAAAAGGGCACTACAGGTTCACGGGCTGCTATTACAGGCGATGGTTTTATAGGTAAACTAGCCACTATCTATTGGGATGACAAGAAACTAATACAGAATGTGCCTGTTTCGAAAACAGGTCAGATTGATTTTGCGTTCGATATTCCCTCCTCAACCAAGGGAGATCATTCCGTAAAGGTTACTGATGACAGCAATTGGGCTAATATTAATGCTACTACGATCTTCTCCATAGTGCCCAGTATCGCCCTTGAACCGCCATGGGGCAAATCCACGAATACAGTCACGGTGTTCGGTTATGGGTTTGCCTCCGGTGAAACCGGGATTGAGACGACATGGGATAGCAAACAGTTGTCCAAGGCCCCAGCTACGGCTGACAAGAATGGATCATGGAATTCACAGTTTGATGTTCCATATGTCGCAAAAGGTGAATACACAGTGGGAGCCGAGGGAGATTCCACTGGAGCGAACGAAGTCGCGGACGTGACCTTCACAGTTGCTCCATTTTGCAAAGCTACTCCATTATCAGGACCGGTCGGAACCAAGGTCATGATAAGCGGTGTTGGTTTTCGCGCCGGGGAGGACGGGGTCACCTTCACATGGGATGGCCCTATTATAGATACGAACTTCATAGCAAAGCCAAACGGCAGCTTTAACTGGCCTATAACAGTCCCTCCTTCAGTTAAAGGCAGGCATATCATTGGCATATACGGCAGCAGTTTTACGCCCAAAGGAATAGTACCTGATATCGAATTTGAAGTTATTCCGAGTATTCGGTTGACTCCAAGTGACATAATTAACAGCAGAGATCTTACAGTGGACGGGGATGGGTTCAATGCTAATGAGTCCGTAGCTATCAGCTTCGACAAGTCCAATATGGGTGTTTCAGCGACTACTGACACCATGGGTAGCTTTAGCGCCGTATTCCAGGTCCCAATAAGCCCAATCAAAGAACACCAGGTAACTGCTACAGGAAGCAAGGGGGCACTTGCCCAGGGAAATTATACATCTGTATCCATAGCTCCTGCTGCGCCACAACTCCTATTCCCCGGACCTGGAGCTAAAATCCAGACTTCTAACTCGGTATTTGATGCTATTTCAAATGTCTTCAAATATATTGGCGGCGTATTCGATACTGGCAGCAGTCCTATGCAGAAAACGAATGATATTACGCTAACAGCCATGAACTGGGAAGTTAAAGAGGATCAATCGGCCCTAAAATATACCCTTCAAATTTCGAAAACGCAGGATTTCTCCAATATTACATATACAAAAGATGGAATTCAGAGCAATTCATATAACCTAGTCCAATCGAATTTACCGACGGCCGGCGTATATTATTGGAGAGTTAAGGCAACAAATGATACTGGCGGCGTAAGCCCGTGGTCCAATAGCTGGAGCTTTGAGTTTATACCTGCTTCAGGTCTGATGATGACTATTGCCGTTACTATAATATTACTTATTATCGCAATCGTTATTTTTGGATTCATAGCACTTGTCAACAGGCGTAAATATGGTGGGTAGTTTATATTCATGATCCTGATATTGAGTTTGTAGAAATATGACACAGATGGAATTTGCCCGCAAAGGCATCACAACACCGCAGATGAAGCATATTCATCAAACTGAGCAGGTGGATGAGAGTTATATCTGTGAAAATGTCGCCACGGGTAAGATCGTCATCCCCTCTAATATTAATCATCCCATTCCCAAGGCTTGCGGCATAGGTAAAGGCCTGCTTATCAAGGTGAACGCTAATATAGGCACATCTTCAGATGCCAGCACTCTGGCTGCTGAGTTGGAAAAGCTGCACGTTTCCGTTGAGTATGGCGCTGATACAGTGATGGATTTAAGCACCGGCAGGGACATCAGAAAAGTGCGACGCTCCATTTTGAAAGAGAGCCCGGTCCCTATCGGCACAGTTCCGATTTACCAGGCCATGGTGGAAGCCGGAGAAAAATATGGACCTATTATCGAAGCCACAGCAGATGATATTTTTAAAGCTATTGAAGAGCAGGCGGAAGAAGGCGTGGATTTTGTCACCGTTCATTGTGGTGTCACACAAGCTGCTATCCAAGCATTGAAGACCCAGCACAGGGTAACAGACGTGGTCTCCCGCGGCGGAGCATTCCTGCTTGGCTGGATGATATATCACGATAAAGAGAACCCACTTTATGAGCACTATGACCGTCTGCTGGATATCGCAATAAGATACGATGTCACATTGAGCTTAGGGGACGGCATGAGGCCGGGTTGCCTGGCTGATGCCACTGATAGACCCCAGATCCAGGAGTTGATTACCCTGGGTCACCTGGTGGAAAGGGCCTGGGAAGCTGGTGTACAAGTCATGGTTGAAGGCCCGGGACATTTGCCACTTAATCATATCGGTATGAATATGCAGCTTCAAAAAAGCCTATGCAAGGATGCCCCATTCTATGTTCTGGGACCACTTGTCACCGACATTGGGGCTGGTTATGATCACATAACCAGTGCCATAGGCGGTGCCATAGCAGGCGCATACGGCGCTGACTTCTTATGTTACGTCACTCCGGCTGAACATCTCTCCCTGCCTGATTCCACCGACGTTAAGAATGGAGTGATTGCCTCGCGTATTGCAGCTCACGCAGCCGATATTATCAGGAGCCAAGGCAAGGCTGCCGATTGGGACAGAAGGATGTCTGTTGCAAGAAAAGAACTTGATTGGGAAGCACAGGCAGAACTGTCTTTAGATCCCCAGAAAGTCAGGGATGTCCATGCAAAATACGCTGTTAAAGGTCCTGCATGCAGCATGTGCGGTGATTATTGCGCAATGGATCTAGTTAAAAAGTATTTAGGCATTACGGCCACTAAATGTTAACAGGGATATCATGTCATTAGATGAAGGCAGAAGTAATTTCGATCGGCACTGAGCTCTTACTCGGCGAGATAACGGACTTAAACGCCGCTTATCTGGCCAGCCAGTTACCATTGCTGGGATTAGATCTGCATTTCATCTCCACAGTAGGCGACAATAGACAACGCCTCATAGAAACACTAAGCCATTCGTGGCAAAGATCCGATATCATAATTACGACCGGTGGCCTCGGTCCCACTGAAGACGACATAACTCGTGAAGCCATCGCTGATTTCTTCGGCGAACCCATTTCTATAGACCAATCTCTTGTGGCGCAATTCAAAGAACTGTTCAGGCGTTTCAATATGGATATGCCGGAAAGTAATATTAAACAAGCGTACATCATTCCATCTTGTGAGGTAATACCCAACCCCAGGGGTACAGCTCCCGGATGGTGGGTGGAGAAAAATGGACATGTAATTGTCGCCATGCCGGGTCCTCCGGGGGAGATGCAACAGATGTGGACGAACGTGGTGGCTCCAAAAATCCAAGGGAAATTCTGCGATGCTATCATATATTCCAGCACATTGAAGACATTCGGCCTGAGCGAGGCTAAACTCGGAGAAATAACGAGAGATTTCCTATTGGCGAAAAATCCGACTGTGGGGATCTACGCAAAACCCGACGGCATTCATTTGCGCGTCGCCGCCAAGGCAAGTTCTTCCGCGGACGCAAAAATACTTGTTGAAAACACGGTCTCCGAACTCCGGAAACTGGTCGGCGAGTATGTTTGGGGCACCGATACAGATACGCTAGAAGGAGTAGTAGCAAACCTGTTCAAACATAGTAAGTTGAGTCTCTCTACTATGGAAGTAGGTACGGGAGGAATATTAGCGAATAATATTACTAATTTCTCCGATAGCTTAACATTTTATAAATGTGGTATAGTGTTAAGCCGCAGCGAGCTGGGAAAGGAATTCGGTATTGACGAAAATGTAATTTCAAAGTACGGCCCAGTAAGTACTGAAGCCGCCAAAGAGATGGCTTCAGCGATGCGCAGACAATATGGGACCTCGGTAGGAGTAGGGTTAATAGGTATTATGGAAACCGACGAACCCGAGTATAAAATGGGTACCATAATGATTGGTATTGATGAAGGCCAACATTGCCATGCCTTTAAAAGAATATATCCCGGCACGCGACTGCAAATTAAGCAGAGGGCAGCAGTTTCAGCCTTATTTGAATTAAGAAAAATCATGCTATAGGAGATAAAATGCACCTGATAATAGATGGATTCGGTAAAAATAAGCACATATTGCAAGACGAAAATTTCATTCATGACCTATTAAATATATATCCTGCCAAAATAGGCATGACAAAAATATCCGATCCAATTGTTTTCAGGTACTCAGGTTCCAAGCCTGAAGACTGGGGTGTATCCGGCCTGGTATTTATCGCTGAAAGTCACATCAGTGTGCATACATTCGTAGAACGTAAATTCATTAATATTGATGTCTTTTCATGCAAGGACTTTGATGCAGAGCGAATCATGGCGGACATGAGAGATAAATTCGAGCTTGTGAAGATGCGCAGCTGCCTTGTACGCAGGGAATGGGAGCCTGCTGAGCTTCATGAATGCCAGGAGCCATTAGAGCTGACCTCTATATGAGCGACCATCAAAGTTTGTATTCTCAACCAAAAAATTTCGCCGGATTATCGGCGCCATTTTCGAATTTTGAATTTGCCAAAGTAGTTGTGCTTCCTGTCCCTTATGATAGTACTACTGAATGGCATAGCGGTTCACGCAATGGCCCCAAGTCAATTATAGAAGCGTCATATTATCTGGAATGGTATGACATTGAGCTCGAAGGGGAATCCTACGGTATGGGCATTCACACACTACCGGAACTTGAACCCGCATATAACAGCCCCGAAACAATGACCCAGCGTGTATATCAGGCCACTTCTTCATTACTTCAAAACTCGAAATTTGTTGTTATGCTTGGCGGCGAGCACTCTATAAGTCTTGGTGCGATACGTGCTCATGTAGAAAAATACGCCAATTGTTCCGTTTTGCAACTTGATGCTCATACAGATTTAAGGGATGAATATTTGGGAACAAAATTCGGCCATGCATGTGTTATGCGCCGTGTCGAAGAGCTATGTCCAATTACGCAGGTAGGCATACGGGCTATTAGCATTGAAGAAAAGGAATACACTGTATCCAAGGGATTGAGACCTTTTTATTACCAGCAAAATGATCTTTCCCTGCCGGTCGAAAAAATAATCGAAGCATTGACAGAGAACGTTTATGTTTCGATTGACCTGGACGTGTTCGATCCCTCGATCATGTCAGCTGTAGGGACCCCTGAACCGGGAGGCATTTTGTGGCATCAAGCACTGAGTTTATTAAGTTCTCTATCAAAAAAGAGAAACATAATCGGGTTTGACATTGTTGAGCTTTGTCCAGATCAAGGACCTGCCGCATGTTCGTTTTTAGCGGCTAAATTAGCTTACAAATTGATCGGCTACTCCTTCGCCCATCAAAAATAATCAGGCCATCCAGGGTACGCGCACGATATCACTAATCTACCAGCAAACGGGAATAAATAATTGACAATTACATGCACAGTGTATTAACATTTTTCGGTTTAGCGAAAAGATGCCCTCAAAACGACGTTCTCAATCTTCAAATCCGGAAATCATCTTAGGTGAGGCGGTTGGTTTGTATCTATCCTCAGTATCATCCGAATTATCTTCCGGAATCCAACAAGATGTATTCAAATTTGTCCGCTGGTACGGCGAAACCAGGCAAATGGCGTCCCTGACAGGCCAGGAAATTGCAAATTACTCAGAGCAGCTGAACTCATCTCCCAACAAGTCAATAGAACATCTCAACGCAGTCAAGCAGTTCTTAGTTTACGCACATAAGCAAGGCTTTACCGCCGCCAATCTTTCTGCTCATGTCAGAGTTAAAAAACTGCCTACAAAAGCAACCGTTAAATCACAAGGCAAAGCCGAAGAGGCGATAATGCTGACAAGCCAGGGATTTGAAGAGCTTAAAAATAAGTTGTCAGCGCTAAAAGAAGAGCGGCCCAAAATGGCCGATGAATTAAGGAAAGCAGCGGCAGATAAAGATTTCCGGGAAAACGCCCCACTTGCAGCCGCACGTGAAAAGCAAGGGCACATAGAAGGCAAGATACTTGAGTTAGAAAACACAATCAAAAGGGCAAAGGTTGTTGAAGTTTCTACAGAGAGTGTACTAAGAATCACTATCGGTGATGTCGTAACAATTTCCGATATAACGTCAGCAGAAAAGATCAACTACACACTGGTAGGTTCAAAAGAAGCAAACATAAAGCAAGGCAAGATCTCAATGGTATCGCCGATGGGGCAGGCACTATTCAATAAACAAATCGGGGATATTCTTGAAGTAAATGCTCCATCAGGCATATTGAAGTATAAAATCATGGAAATATCCAGACTCTGATAAAAATCAAGAGTCTCCATCGCAGCACTTTAAATATTGCAGGCATTGAATTATAATAATATGGTTTTGGCGTGTGCACCTGTGATGCCACCGCTTCATTACGCAGGTGGAGCCTTCTTAACTTAACTTGGTTTATAGAGTTAGACTAAAATTTTAATTTAGTTATAAGGAGGTACCATGGATTTTCGACTGACGGAAGAACAACTAGAGCGCAGAAAAGAATTCTATAAAGTCTGCGAAGAACTGGACAAAAAGAAACCGAAGAGCTACATAGGTTTCGAAAGCCAGTTCCATGATGAGGAAGGCTGGAACTTCCATCGCCTGTGCGCCAGGGAGTTTGCTAAAAGAGGCTGGCTGGCACTAGGGTGGCCAAAAGAGTATGGCGGCTCAGGGACCATGATGGACAAGGTGATGCTTGCCGAAGCACGCGGTTACTATGATCTACCCGGCATTGATATCTTTGGCGTGGCCATGCTTGCACCGACACTATTAGCTGCTGCCAGTGAAGAGATCAAAAGGGAATTCTTGCCCAAGATAGCTAGCGCGGAAATCATGTTCTGTGAGCTATGGAGTGAACCAAATGCAGGTTCCGACCTTGCCGCACTCACTTCGAGCGCAATTCGCAAAGGCGATGAATTTATTGTAAACGGGCAGAAGACATGGAATACGGGTGCCCACTTTGCAGATTGGGCATTTGGCGTTTACAAATCCGATCCAAACGCGAAAAAACATCATAATTTAACATTCATGCTTTGTGATATGAAAAGCAAGGGAATCACGGTAAAAGGGATCCCCTATATGGATGGAGCCCATGTCTATAATGAAGTCTATCTGGACGATGTCCATATGCCAGCCAAGTACATCATCGGTCAGGAGAATGAAGGCTGGGCAGTCGTGAATGTACTTGCCGGCTTTGAAAGATCCAATATCGATATGGTTATGGGTCTTGTCAAGGCTTTGGAAGAGATTGTTAAGTTCTGTAACACTAACAAGAGAAATGGCAGACTGCTATCACAAGATGCATTGATACGTAACAAACTCGCAGATTTTGCTTCTTCAATCGAAGCAGTCCGCACTCTTGCTTATCGCGTGGCTGACCAGCAGAACAGGAATGAGATGGGACTGATGGATGCTGCCGCTGTGAAGATATTCGCCAGTGAGCTCCTCGAGAAGTTCGGACAGTTATCTACCGACATCCTGGGACCTTACGGACAGGTAAAACAGTCCAAATTTGCGAAGTTGGGTGGTATTGCCGAGTATAACTATCAGGCTTGCTTTGTGCCTATAGTATCCATGGGAACCAATGAAATTCAGCGCAACATCATCGCATGGTACGGCCTTGGCCTGCCCAGGATGAAATAATAAAGAACATATAATTCGTAAGGAGGAAATATGGATCTCAGATTTACCGAGCAACAAGAAATATTGAAAAAGTCAGCGAAGGATTTCCTTACTAAAGAATGTCCTAAAGCAAAGGTCAGGGAATTAGAAAAAGACGCCAAGGGTTATGACCCGGCTCTCTGGCAGAAAATGGGTGAATTAGGTTGGTTAGGCTTCAACATTCCCGAAGATTATGAGGGAATGGGCTACTCCTTTGAGGACTTAACCATGCACATCGAGGAAGTCGGAAAGAATATCCTCCCCGGCCCTTATATCAGCACCGTGGTAAATACATTCGCAGTCGTTGCTGAAGGCTCCGATGAGCAGAAAAAAGAGATTCTGCCCAAGGTATCCAACGGCAATTGCATTTTGACCCTTGCATGGCTCGAGGAAAACGGCCTTTATGATGCAAGTGGAATTACACTGAAAGCAACACATAAGGGTAATGACTATCACTTGAACGGCACAAAGGTATTTGTTGACTCCGCTCATGTAGCAGATACCATGATCGTTGTGGCCCGGACAAAAGACGGCACCGGTGATGATGGCATTACGCTATTCCTCGTCGATGCTAAATCCGCAGGGATCAAAACAGAAGTTATTCCGACAATCGCCCTAGACCATCTTTGCGAAGTTACCTTCAAAGATGTGGCCGTTCCTGCGAAAAATGTACTGGGCAAAGTAGACAAAGGTTGGGCAATTGTCCAGATGCTAATCCGCAAAGGATCGATACTTAAGTCTGCTGAGTCTCTTGGCGGCCTGCAAGCAGTAGTCGACATGACTGTTGCGTACTCGAAAGAGCGCGTCCAGTATGACAGGCCTATCGGCGCCTTCCAGGCTCTCCAACACAAGATGTCTGATATGTGGATAAACATGGGTACCAGCAAATATCTTCTTTACGAAGCTGCATGGCTGGAATCAGAAGGCATGCCCAGCGCAAAAGAAGCATCCATGACCAAAGCATATATTAACGAAGCCTACAAGCTGGTTACAGCTCTCGGTGTTAAACTACACGGCGGCATCGGCACAAGCTCGGACCATGACGTCCCCCTGTATTATCGCAGGGCCAAGGCAGCCGATACCGTATACGGCAGCACAGACTACCACAGGGAATTGGTAGCACAGCAAATCGGCATGAAATAGATAATTAATAATTCCAATAACACAAAGAATCCTCCCTACTCGGTAGGGAGGATTCTTTATTTTTCCATAATGCAATCAAATTGCCCGGATACTGAGATTATGTTATACTTTTCTGCGGTTTTGAATAAGGACATTTCTCTTGTTCCAGGAGGTTAATAAATTTTGGCTGATACAGTTACAGTTAAGCAACTATTAGAGGCAGGTGCCCACTTCGGCCACCAGACCGGACACTGGCATCCTAAAATGAAGAGCTACATCTTCACCCAAAGAAATGGAATACATATTATCGACCTTGAACAGACGGTCACATTATTAAATAAAGCATGCGCTTATGTAAGAGACCTGGTCAGCAACGGGCAGACAATTTTATTCGTCGGCACCAAAAAACAGGCGCAGGACATCGTAGAAGAAGAAGCTACAAGGTGCGGGATGTACTACGTAAATCAACGTTGGTTAGGCGGAATGCTGACGAATTTTAACACTATCCAGGGCAGGATAGATTACCTGGTCAGATTAGAAGACAAGAAATCACGTGGCGAGCTTGACTATCTTTCAAAGAAAGATAAACTGAAAGTTGAAAAGGAGATGGCGAAGCTCAATAAGCTTATGGGCGGGTTTAAAGAGATGACATCATTACCGGGTGCAATCTTTATTATTGATCCGACCAAGGAAAAGATAGCTCTGAGTGAAGCTAAGAAAGTCGGCGTGAAGTTAGTAGCGACCGTTGATACGAACTGCGATCCCGACGGCATCGATTACATTGTACCATCCAACGATGATGCCATTAAAGCAATCAAGGTAATCTGTTCGCGCATTGCGGATGCTGTCCTTGAAGGTAAAATGCTGGCAGAAGCGGGCGAAACAAAAGAAACCGAAGCCGAAGAACCAGAAACTGCAGAAACCGTCACTACTTAAATTAGCTTCACAAAAGACTCATCATACCCCTGCCAGAGGATCTCTCTTGACACTAAAGGAGGACTTAATT
>JBEKCL010000068.1:0-15357 GCA_050014895.1 Dehalococcoidia bacterium | reverse complement strand
AGCTTCACCCCAAGCTCTTGCAAAGTCTAGGGAAGGACTATCAATGAGATCACACAATCCAGGCTTTTGTTAACTGCGCGGAAAGCCGTACAGGATAAAAGCAAGAATGACCTGACCCCAATAACGCTACCATTTGTTACTTCGTTGTCCCGGTTAAAATAGCCTCCGGGGTCGGTGGTTGGTAGTTTCTGGCGCTGTGCGGTCGGATCTGATTATATTCTCTCCGCCACTGGTTAATCAAAACCTTCGCCTCTATCATCGTAGTGAATATTTCCCGGTTCAGTACTTCATCTCGCATCTTCCCATTGAAGGATTCGATATACCCGCTGGAGACAATCGCCCTGACCCCGGGATCGAGTTCGATTAGTTTCTTGATGGTCTTCTCACTGAGGAAAACCTTCGGGAATTAGTTCGGCCGGTAATGCACTTGTCCTTAATGAGGTTCTGGTATATCGGCAGTCTGTGTTTACTATCGGTAGTTCTAACCCATTTACGTCTTATCCGGCATAGCAGGTCGCTTACCCTCCATTAGCAAAATCAGCAGCTTTATCAGACCACCGACTTCATTGTCCCAAAACATGGCACCACCTTACAGATAGATCAATCCCAAATTCACGTTGGCCTCAAGGTCCACCTCAATCGATTTAGGATTGAATCCTTTCAAGTTTATGAGTATTATGTATTTGCCACTCTGAGCCTCCAGGTTGTCAAGTTGAAAGTGCCCGAGCGTATCAGTGATGCCTTCTCCGATTTTATCTCCGGCGTCATTCAAAAGGGCAACTGAAGCGCATATGGCACATTCTTCCCTTCCATCAACTTTCATCGCTACATTTCCCTCGATTAAAACACCTACATATTGGAATCCCATTTGCCTCCTTGTTTCAAATAAGTTCTTATAGGCATTGTCATTATACGCTACTCCTCATCATTTCTCCCGCCTTATATCCCTGTGGGAAGTTTCCTACGATATTCTTTCGTCACCGTTTCATTATTTCTATTTCTTCCTCAATAGGCTTATTGCAATAAGCAGTCCCCTGCATTGAGTCTTTTTCCCCATGATCTCCTTCGAGAACTTTTACCTCGGATCCTCATCTGCTACCTTCTTGTATTTTGCCACAAAGTACATCTACCGACCAGTCTGTAGACACCAAGATTGTGACATAGTCACTTAATGGGGGACAGTAAATAGTGGTTGCAATGACCCGCCGGCTCGCCGCTGCTATTTCGGTCTTAGCTCCATTCATTATTAACATCAAAACGCGTATTTCAATAGATTTGCTCATCCAGCATTTTTTTGTGCCAGGGGCGATACTACCGGAAGCTACGACTTCAAGGATATTGGACTTCACTTCATCTTGCATGTACCCTGAAAGTCATTCCTCAGCCTCTTTCGAGATATTCTTTCCTTTCTGCCGTCATCATATGTTCAACGGCCAGGGCATATTTCAATGACGCTATTTTTCTCATTTCGACGGATCTCCTTTGCATCGTAATTTAGGGAAGAATCGTAAGATCGCGATATTTCGGGGGAAGGCTTCTCGCGACTTCCTCGATATTGAATCCCGTGAGAGTGACCCCACCGTCAACGTATATAGAAGCCCCATTGACATAGCTGGACATGTCTGACGCCAGGAAAAGAATGACTGCGGCAACGTCATCCGGCTCCGCTATTCTGTGCAATGGCACCAGTTCTGCAAGTCGCTTGAGCATTTCCCCGTTGTCTGGTTGCCCACCACCTAACATGCCGGTCCTGATGAATCCGGGCATGATACAGTTCACGCGAACACTGCTGTACCCCAGTTCAACAGCCAGGACCCGGCTGAGTTGCTCAACTGCTGCCTTGGAAGCGCAGTAAGCGCCACTATAGGGATTTGCCAGCTTGCCAGAGCCTGAACCGATTTGGATAATACTGCCCCGTTTATTGTGCATCATAATCCTGCCAGCTGCCTGCGCAAACAGATAATATCCTTTCACGTTGACATCGAAGACCCTATCCCAGCCATCCTCCCGTAACCTCATCAGCGGAAAAAAACTTTCCACTCCCGCATTGTTGACCAGAATGTCGATAGTGCCGAATACTTTTACTGCCTCCTCTACTACAGCATCAACTTCCGGCTTCTTAGTGACATCCGCCCTTACTGCCACGGCCTTACCACCCGTTGACTCTATTTCAGAAGCTGTATTTTCCATACCCGCAAGATCAATGTCGGTGCCCACAACACGCGCGCCCGCATCTGCCAGGGCAAGGGCCGCTGCCCTACCGAGTCCACCACTCGCACCTGTGACAATTGCGACCTTATCTTTTAAAGACAAACTAAATGCTGTCAATTGTTCTGTCCTCCGTAACCAACGAGATTCGAATTCATGAAGGGTCTGATACTGGGCCCATACGGGCCCGGTATAGCAGTCCATATTTTGACGAACTTCTCCAACGGCTCACTCCAAATAGCTTGACCGCCGCGGTGTCCATAAACCCCGTCTCATTTCTGTTTTGCTGGTCAGCCACTATATAGGCAGGGGTACGATCATTTACCCTTCTCCTCGTCCTGCAGGATCCTGCGCATCACTTTGCCCACCATGGTCTTGGGTAAAACTTTGCGGAACTCATAAAATCGCGGGACTTTATAGCCAGTCAACTGCTGTTTGGCAAAAGCCTGAAGCTCTTCCTCTGTCGCAGTCGTGCCTTCTTTCAGTACGATCCATGCCTTGACGGCCTCGCCCTGCCGCGGATCAGGAATTCCGCCTACGCATACCTCAAGTACCGCTGGATGCATCATGAGAACATCTTCGACATCTCGCGGCCACACTTGAAACCCTCCGCACTTGATCAGGTCTTTCTTGCGAGAGGTGATGAAAACGTAGCCATCTTCGTCAACGTACCCTATGTCGCCTGTATACAGGCGTCCGTCACGCATTGCTTCCGCAGTCTCGGTCGGGTTTTTCCAATATCCCTGCATCAGGTTGGGCGCATCGATAACTATTTCGCCGGTCTCGCCTGTGTTAAGCTCCTTTGTCCCCGTCTCCATGTCTACTATCCTGATGATGACGTCGGGTATCGGGCAGCCGACCGAGCCCTCCTTCCACTGGCCATGCAGCGGTATTGCAGTTCCCGCAATCGATGACTCGGTCATGCCGTAACCTTCGATAACGACGCCATCGCTGGCGATGATTTTCTCAGTCTGCAGCTTGGTTCCGGACATCAGCGGGGCTGCCCCCGAACCTACCATCCTGACCGACTTAAGATCGCCCGGTTTGAGGTCGGGAGAATGAAGTATGGATATCATCAAAGTGGGCGTCGTAGAAATCATCGCGATTTCATGGTTTCTAATCAATTCCATCAAACCCTTGAGATCACGCGGGTTCGGAATCAGCACCTGCGGTACATGGTAGTTGAAATATGTTCCAAAAGCCGTAAAGAAGCCAAAGGCATGGAACATAGGCAGGTTAGCCAGCATCTTGTCAGTCCATTCAACCATGGTCTTTCTGTACCATGCTCCATACTGCAAGGCAGTCATGATAATGGCCTGATGACTGCTCATGACACCCTTGGGAGCGCCCGTTGTGCCTCCGCTGAATAGGATAACGGCGGTATCTTCCTTGGCGATCTTGGCGGGAGGACGCTGAGCACCCTGGTACAGCTCTATCAGATCGCTCCACCAGGAGTCCTGTTGCTCCAGTTTCACCGAATTACCCTCTTTCTTCATAGGCTTTACCGCATAGGTATCCAGGTCGGTAACGATCAAATTGCGCAGCTTGGTCTTTGGCTGCAAGCCTTTGACCACTGGGTACCACATCGATGTTACAATTGCGACCTCGGCATCCACAATCTGAATGGCATGCTCAAGCTCGAAAGGTGTGTATAGAGGGTTTAGCGGCACGACGATGCCGCCGGCTTTCCAGATGGCAAAATTCGCCATAAAGACCTGCGGACAGTTGAGAAAAAGGGTGGCGACGCGATCACCTTTCTTAACACCATTTTCTATGAGCGCTTTTGCCAAGGCGTTACTATGCTCTTCCACTTCACGGTAAGACAGTTCGCGACCCTGAAAAATTGCAATGGGATGTTCCGGCTTCAGCTTCAGATAATCCGACAGCCAGTCCAATACTGTGACGCTGGGATAGGGTTTAAGCGTGCGGGGCACATGGGCATCATAGCTCTTGAACCAAGGGTATTTCTTCATCAATCTCTCCTTTATTTTATTTCCCGGTAGCAAGCTTCCCGGGTTGTCTACCATTAACGCTACTATTTATGCCATGACTGGAACGTGATTACGGCGTTCCTGTGTGATCATCTGAGGCTCTTGCCTGAAGAACAGGACTCTCTGCCTAATTATCATTTCATTCGAGGAAGTCCCAGACCGTACCAGGCAATAATATTCCTTTGTATTTCGTTAGTGCCCATTGATATGATTGGTACGAAACAGCCTTGATAATTGTATTCGGCACTTCCGCGCATCTTGGAAAACTTTGAATTTTTCACCTGCCCATATGGGCCCAGTATATCAGTCCATATATGGGCGAACTTCTCTAATAGTTCACTTCCGAATACCTTGACTGCCGCGGCGTCCATAAGCCCCATCTCGTCCCTGTTTTGCTGGTCAGCTACTCTATAGGCAAGGGTACGCACCGCTTCAATTTCAATAGCCATCTGTGCTAACCTGCTTCGGACAATGTAATCTTGGGAGAGCAGCCCGCCATTGCGCTTGTTTGCATTACAATAAGCGACGAGATCCTCCAATGCACGGACCAGGCCCATGACCAGGTCCATGCTGGATCTTTCAAAACCTGCCAGGACATTTACAACAGCCCACCCTCCATTTTCCTGCCCAACAGTATTCTTTGAAGGGATGCTCACATTATCCAGATATACTTCGTTATATATTATTCCGCCGCTCATGTACGGAATCGGCCTAACGGTTATCCCTGGTGTCTTCATACTGCAGAGCAAGAATGTCAGATTCTGATGTTTCTTACCCTTAGGGTCTGATTTATATACGCCAAATGCCCAGTCCGCCCTGTGGGCTCCTGAATTCCAGGTTTTTTGGCCATTGACGACATACTGGTCGCCCTGTTTTATTGCTGTAGAAGTAAGTGCGGCCAGGTCTGAACCTGCATTTGGTTCACTCCACAATTCGCACCACGTCACCTCAGCTGACGCGATTCCCGGCAAAAATTCTTTTTTAATTTCCTCACTGGCAGCCGCTATAAGAGTCGGCGCCAACATTGCCACACCAAACGGGTCTACCCCGGGAACTTCGTGATACCCGCGCGCCTCAGAAAACATCACCTTGTCCATCATATCACCGGTACCTCCGTATTCTTTAGGCCATCCCAATGATAACCAGCCCCTCTTGGCAAATTCCTTGGCACAGTGCCTGTGGTATGCCCAGCATTCATCAATATCGAATGCACTTTCAAGGCCGATATATGATTCAGGCCGCTGCTTTTCAAGTTCTGCGCAAACGGTAAAAAATTCTTTGCGACGTGTAGTTTGTTCTTCGGTTAGCTTAAAATCCATAATACCTCCACGTATTTTGCAACTTTGGTTTAAAGTCAATGGGACAAATAGTACGTCCACAAGAGCCCGTTGCGGCCGCTTATTTCGGTACTATTACTCTCTCTTCAGTGACCACTGTGACAACGGAACTCATGTCAATGAACTTTGCCTGGTCGTCACGGAGCACCTTCGCCTCGTCGCTAAAATAGAATTTACTCCACGCCCGGAGAGATTCCATATCATCAAAGCAAAATTCGGCGACTCCATCGTAGGGCTGAGGATGTCCCGGTATATCAACAGCCGGACATTGGGCATATTTCTTGATTTTAACCATCATATTCGCCGGGACCTTTCCCAGTATTATTGCTCCATGAACCTCATGCCAATATTTGGCGAACTGTTGCTGAGTCATGCCATGTTTTCTTTTGGACATAGTTATGATCTTGAACATCCGTAACTCCCGCTTATTCGTTCTTAATTATGACGGCAACCCCCTGTCCACCTCCACAGCACATTGTGGCACATCCGTATTTGCCGTTCTTCTCTTTTAAGATCCTTGAAAGTGTGCCAGTAAGCCTGATGCCACTGGCGCCGAGCGGATGCCCTATCGCCAATGCGCCACCGTGAATATTAACTCGATCTTCTTGCAAACCAAGCTCCTTAATGGTATAAAGCGGTACAATGCCAAACGCCTCGTTTATCTCCCAATAGTCAATATCTTTAACCTGAAGACTGGCATCCTTTAACGCTTTCTTCGCCGATGGCACGGGGCCGGCTCCCATAATCGTTGGGTCAACGCCCACAACACCGAACGAAACAAAGCTGGCAAGCGGTTTAAGTCCCAGCTTATCAGCTTTTTCTCTGGACATAAGCAACATGGCAGTCGCACCGGCATTAAGAGGTGACGCATTACCGGCGGTTATGGTGCCATCAGGTTTATAAGCTGGCTTCAATCCAGCCAATAGCTCTGCAGTTGTATCCCCCCTGACGCATGCATCATAATCGTACATTTGCTTGGTCCCATCGGGCAGGGTTATTTCAACAGGCATTATCTCACCTTTGAAAAACCCATCCTTCTGTCCCTTCGCTGCCAGCTGATGTGACCTGAGTGCAAACCGGTCCATATCAGCCCTGGTAAAATCAGTCATTTCCTGCAACTTCTGCGCAGTAAAGCCCATATTGTTTGAGAACTCTACGTCGAATTTCTTGTACCTCGGGTCATTCAACAGCTTTTCCGGGGTTACTATCGCCTTCATGTATATGTTTACATGTGTCATGTGTTCCATACCACCGGCGAGCACCACATCCGAATAACCGCAGGCAATGCTCATCGCCCCGGTCCTCATTCCGCACAACGCTGAACCACATGCCATGTCAACTTGCTGGCTGGCAACTTCCACGGGTAGTTCCCCGAAAAATGCAGGGTATTTACCACCCAAAATGAAGTTCTCGAGAAAAGGATTTGACGTTCCGGTTATGGCCTCCTCAATATCCTTGGGGTCGAGGTTGTTTCTCCTGATTATTTCTTTCCACAGCATCCCCAGCATCTCAGACATTGTATAGCCATTAAGTAGATCCTTCTCCGGCTCTTTGGGCCGCGACCTGGAAAACGGGGACCTCAGATAATCGATAATTACAACATCCCTGGGCAAACTCATTACTAAAAATCCTCCATCATTAAGTATTTAAAAAGAACGATGATTTCTTAGCTGAAAACCTTATTACTGTTATTAGAACCGTGAAACAACCAATAAGCGTTACAATGTAATTTCCTCGGCGCCAATAGCTTAAATTATCTGAATTACAGGTCATCGGGAGCAATTAGCTTTATAGATCATGAACCTCCCAAAAGCCTTCATAAATGGCCTCTCTTATGGATCTGGGTTCCAAGCAGTCTCCTGCGACAAGAATTATCGCGTTGGTTTTCTTCTTTATGGTGTCAAGCAGTGCATTATTTGGCTTTGCCCCAGCTGCAAGGACTATATTATCCGCCTCAATGAGTCGCCTTTCCCCAGCTTTAGTAGTAATGATCAAGCCTTTATCATTTATTTCGTTATATTGTACGTCAGGTATCCGTAGAACACCCTTCTCTACTAATCTGTCAATCAGAACACGCCTGGGGCTAATGTGCATTTTCATTGCCATTCTGGGGCCTCTCCTGACAACAACTACCTCCTTTCCTTTTTCTGAGAGAAAATCTGCCGTTTCACATCCCACCAATTCACCGCCAATGATAACCACTTTTTGACCAACATCTTTTTTGCCCATAAGCACATCCATGGCCTGCACCACGTTAGGTTTATCTATTCCTGGTATTTCGGGAACCATGGAGATCATTCCTGTAGCCAGTACAACTACGTCCGGCTTAGCCTCAATAATCGCCTTTACCGTTACTTTCTTGCCGAGCTGCGTTTTTATAGGGAGCTTGCCAATCTGAGTCTTAAAATAGTTGGTCAAGGGCCCGATTAAACGATTTTTGTTGGGTGGGATTGAAGCAGCAATCAGTTGCCCTCCCAGTTCCTTATTTTCATCACAGAGAGTCACATCATGACCTTTTTGCGCAGCTACAATCGCTGCTTGCATACCTGCCGGCCCGGATCCAATGACTAATATCTTTTTGGGATTATTGGCACGGGCTATGCCGGATTCTCTTTCCCTCCCAACGGTTGGGTTAACGGAGCAAGTGAGCGGGTCTTTATCCTTATAGCAGTTATAGCAAGAGATACATGGCCTTATCTCATTAATACGCCCTTCAATTATTTTGTGGGGCATATCAGCATCACAAATCAAACCCCTTGCAATCCCGATGAAGTCGGCGGTTCCCTCGCGAATCGCTTTGTTTCCTAGTTCAGGCGTGATGTTGCCTGCAGCGATTATCGGAATGCCCACGGCGCTCTTTATTTCCTTTGCCAGCGGCAACAAAGCTCCGGGAATATTCGGAGACCCAGTCGCGAATGCCAGGGCCCCACTAGCGCAGATGGAAACACTAATTGCATCCAATTGCCCTTGGACGGCCTGAGCAATCTGCTTTGACTCCTCCAGTGTGATACCATCGGGAATATCCACCTCCTTTGAATTGATACGGCACCAAAGCGGATAGTCCCTGCCCAGTGTACCTCTGATAGCCGCTATAATTTCAAGAAGGAACCGCATCCTTTTCTGAAGATTGCCGCCATATTTGTCCGTACGTTTGTTCCAGGCACGCGAAAGAAACTGATTTATCAGGTAGAGATGCGCAGCATGGATTTCTATGCCGTCAAATCCCGCACGCTGAGCCCTTTCAGCGGCACACCTAAAGCGCTCAACCATCTCCTCAATCTCAGCTATTTCCATCGCCCGCGGCATATCGTAATCGCCATACTTTTTCACCGCTGAAGGCGCTATCGGTTGTTGGCCGGTTATGACTATCCTGCCAGCATTGCCGGCGTGGCCTATCTGTATGGCCGCCCTGACACCATGGCTCTTTATTATGTGGGCAAGCTCGCTTAATCCTGGAAGGAATTTATCATCGTCTATGGATATCTCATTGGCCAGAGGATTACCTCTCGGGCTCTCGACACTGGACACCTCAACAATAAGCAACCCAACTCCACCTTTGGCTCTCTCTTCGTAATAATCCAGTACGCGCTGGTTTATATAACCGTGTTCGGCAAAACGGGCACCAATAGGAAGCATGACCATTCTATTTTTTGTTTGCAGCGTTCCAATTTGGCCTTTTTGAAAAAGTTCCATTTCACGTCTCCTGTTAATTAATCAGCACAATTTAAGGCGGCCTTAGCTAACCTTCCAGATTCCGTTTGTGATCAACTATTCTGTTGCAGGTAGCCTCTCTAACAAATAAATTATCTCCTCAGCTATCTCCTCGGGTGATAATCTTCCGTTTGGCTGATACCATTGATAGCCGAAGATGCAGGCCCCTTGAATTACGAAGACCGCCATTTTGATATCGCGCAAATTAACATACCCTTTTTCCACACCCTCTTTCAAAATTAACCCCAGCACCTTATCAAATGCTTTTTTCTGCTTCCGCACCTTGTCTCGCGCATCTGCACTGAGCGAATTTGTATCTTCGAAGTAAACGTGCATGACATCCCGGTCTTTAGTTGCACCTCTTACAACCCCACGGACAAACCATCTCAATTTGTCTTTTGGGGAGAGGTTCGATTTTTGCAGACGCTTCGTCTCTTTTATTTGCGCATCGAGCAGGCCATTGCATATTTCTTGCAGCATTGCCTCTTTGCTTTGGATATAGTGATATAAAGCGGCCTTGCTAATGTCCATCTGCGCTGCCACATCACTTAATGAAGCGTCGGCATAGCCTTTATGAGCGAATAATTTTGCGGCAATCATCATTATTTCTTTGCGTCGCTCTTCTCTTTTATTCTTTTTGCTTTTTAGCGCCATGATCCAGTCGATGTTTCTACTAATGCCCCTGCTAGTCAGGGTTGTTTGTCCTTGGATACTCGTAGAAGCCCTTCCCGACTCTCTTTCCAAGGCGTCCCTCTTTTATCATTTTGTCTAACAGGTTGCCGGTAGGGGCCAACGCATCTTCACCCAGCAATTTGTAGGATCTGAAAGCATTGGCGAAAGTACCTATACCACCAATATCCGCCATTTCAAAGGGCCCCAATTCCCATCCATAAGCATCACGCATCCCAAAATCCACTTCTTCCGGAGTAATTATTCCCTGTTCAACCAGATCTATAGCCTGTTTGAACGCAGCTCCAAATACTCGGTTATATACAAAACCGGGAATATCCCTCATGACACGGATCGGGCGTTTGCCCATAGACTCCACAAAAGCACACGCACGTTCAAATATTTCAGAAGTTGTATTGTCCCCCTTAACAACTTCAATAATATGCGACCTTTGTATGGGCATAAAAAAGTGCATTCCCACAATTCTACCGGGGTACTTGGTCTTATCTGCTATTTGATGAATGGTAATTGTAGAAGTATTGGTAGAAATTGGTGTATCTGCCGACGCTAGTGAGTCCAGTTCACTGAATATGGATGCCTTCAGTTCTTCTACTTCTGCAACTGTCTCTATGATCCAGTCGACCGAAGAGGCGACGCTCAAATCATTTGCTGTCTTTATCCTACTCATCACCGAGGACGGCGACTCGTCTATGGCTTTCTTACCTGATAATTTATTCAGCGACCGTTCAATGTTGTCCAGCGCCTTTCCCACAGCGGATGTATTTGAGTCATTGAGGTACACTTTGTACCCGGACTGCGCACACACCTGGACTATGCCTGCGCCCATATACCCAGCTCCACCAATGACAAGAACACTATCCATGATCATCTCGCTTTACTATTACCTGACTGGCTCTGTGGTATTACGCAAATTCCGTACCCGCCCTGAGAGAATTGACGGCTATTTTCGGGCACTGCCAATTGGCTATCTTATAAGCCCAGGTAGCTCTTCTTGAGCAGCTCGTCAGCCAATAATTCCTTTGCCGTGCCTTGCGCTACTATATGTCCCTTGGAGATAACGTAGTTGCGGCTGGCGATCTCAAACGCATAGCTTACATCCTGTTCGACAAGTAGAATCGTCAAACCCAGACCATGTATCTCCTTCAGCCTTTCAAACAAATCCTCAGTTAGTTTTGGGGCGAGGCCAGTCGAAGGCTCATCAATCATCAGCAGCCTGGCCTGCGCCATCAGGGCGCGCCCGATAGCAAGCATCGTCCGCTCCCCACCTGAGACCGTTCCTGCTACCTGGTTTGATCGAGTCTTCAATATGGGAAATAGCTGATAAACCTTTTCCAGGCTATCGTTGATAACGCGTTTGTCTTTGCTTAGATAAGTAGCAACCAAAAGGTTCTCTTTAATAGTCATCTCACGAAAGGGCCTGCCTTTCTCGGGGCAAAGGACCAATCCCCTCTTTACCCGTTCAGGACCGGGCAAATTGCTGATTTCCTCGCCGTTGAACGTAACATTCCCTTCAATCGTAATGCGTCCTAGGCGAGTCCCCTTGAGGTTATCCTTCTCGAGCTTCACAAGTCCTGCGAGTGTCCTGAGCAAAGTACTCTTGCCCGCCCCATTGGGCCCAACCACACTGACTACCTCTCCCTTATCGACATTCAGGTTCACTTTGTTCAGCACCTGCGCCCTGTCGTAATAAACACTGACGTCTTTTATTTCAAGATACAAGGGTGCTGGCCCTCCTTCCGATATAGGCTTCAATCACTATCGGATCATTCATCACAACGTCGGGTGGCCCCTCCATGAGTTTTTGTCCTGCTTTCAGCACGATGATCCTGTCCACCAGCTTGATGAGGTCGGATAGTTTGTGCTCGACGATAAGCATGGACGGGCCTTCGCTATGCAGCTTGCCAAACCTTCCGCCCACGTGAAGCCTTTTCAGAGATTTTACTATGAGGCTAGTTTCAGCGGGATTTAGTCCCCCGAACGGTTCATCCAGGATAAGGAGCTCTGGCTCAGTGGCTAAAGCCCTGGCAAGTTCCAGCCGTTTCAGGTCTCCGTGCGAAAGGATTGAGGCCTGTTCCCGGGCCAAATCAGATATGCCACAAAACTCAAGAGCATTCTGAGCCCTGGTTTCGGCACTCTTCACCCAGTCCCCGTGCCTCTTTGCCCTTGGGCTGAGAACAGAAACCATAACATTGGCTATAACCGGCAAATTGCGAAACGGTTTGACTACCTGGAATGTGGTCGCCATTCCCCTATTGACAATCTCCGCTGTAGATTTACCGGTAATGTCTTCACCCTTAAATATCACTGTACCCGATGTTAGCTTCAATATGCCCATGATTAGGCGAGTTACAGTTGTTTTACCCGCGCCATTAGGGCCGACCAGACCGATCACTTCACCCTTATTAATCTTGAAACTGACATTCTGTACGGCAGCCAGACCACCAAAATGTTTGGTCAACTTGTTGACTTCCAATAAAGGTGTTTCCATATTAGATGTCCATCTCCCTAAGCTCCCGGCGGGAGACCTTGCCCACGTCGGTTTTTGGCACTTCGCCAACAAATTCGATGATCCTTGGTATCTTGTAGTGCGCCAGTTTGTCCTGACAATATTTCATGATTTCCGCCTCGCTGATTTTGCCGCGGGCATCACCCTGCAATACGATATATGCCTTGACGTTCTCTCCAACCGATATGTCTGGCACACCGACCACACCCACTTCTTTTACTTGCGGATGGCCATTGATAATCTCTTCAACTTCACGTGCGTATACTCTGAGGCCCTTGTATTTGATCAGATCTCGCTTCCTATCATATATGTACAAATATCCATCCTCATCCATCCTTCCCAGGTCGCCCGTGCGGTACCAAATTCTTCGATCAAGCTCGAACATAACGTCGCGCGTAGCTTCCGGATTCTTCCAGTACTCTTTCATGACCTGGGGCCCGCTTGCTACAATTTCGCCCAGATCGCCCAGCGGAACAAATTCGTTTTTCTCCGGATCTGCAACGGCCATAATAGTATTTGGTAGCGGTATGCCAGACGAATTAACTTTTGATTTGCCGGGCGGTGTCAATGCAACAAGGCCCGTCGCTTCGGTCATCCCGAAAGTGTCGCAGATAGTGTTGCCCGTGCGGTCAAACCAAGCCTGGGCCGTAGCTTCGTGGAGCGCGTCAGCACCCGACTGGACAACCTTTAGTTTTTCCCATTGGACTAGATTGGTCTTGGGATGATCCTTGAGCATCTCATATATGCTGGGCGCGCCATAGAAAATAGTAGCCTTGTAGTTTGCCATTGAATCAATTATGTCGTCCACGTCGGGTGTAGTAAGAACAACCTGAGTCCAACCATTTACGACCGCCAGAAATACCGCCATGCCCTGTCCACCTGCGTGATAATAGGGCATATATGACACCGAGACTTCTTTGCCATCTTCAAGGAAACTATAGAAGGCATTGTATTCTGCTTTGATCGCAAGAAAGTTGCGGTGCGTGAGCACCACGCCTTTCGGCCGACCCGTTGTTCCCCCGGTATAGGGAGTCGATACCCCATCTTCCCGCGGATTTATGTCAACCCTCGGCGGCTCAGGCTTATATTTCTTAATAAGTTCGTCGTACTTATAGAAGCCTGGCCGTTTGTTGATGGAAGCAGGCGGCGCTACCATCTTTTGATAAACACCTCGAAGTATGCTTTTTCCCAGGATTCTGGTGGCGGCGGGCAAAGACTGTGCGATGTTGCAAAGAATCACATTCTTCAATTGAATGCCTGTTTTTTCCACGCCCTCCCACAATATGTCGAGACAGACTATTGTCTGGGCTCCACTATCTTCCAATTGGTGTTTGATCTCCGGTGAAACGTACACCGGGCTTATGGGAGTGACCATCGCACCCAACTTCAATACGGCATAAAACGCGATGATATATTCGGGAGAATTGAGCATCAGCATGGCCACGATGTCTCCCTTTTTGATTCCCAAGTCGCGCAATGCATTGGCAAATCTATCTACTTTGTCCCTCAAGTCACCGAAGCTGATTTTGTTACCGTAAAAAATCAAGGCGGTCCGATCCTTCCATTTGACTGTAGCTTCGTCAAAAGCCTGGCAAACAGAGATTTCTGGAACTTTCACTTCAAGTGGCACGCCCTCCGGATATGATTTAACCCATGGTTTCTGCTCATACGTATTTTCCATTTCCTGCTCCTTTTACACCTCTATCGCCGGTGTATCCAGTTTCTTCTCTTTCTCGGGGTGAAGAACCGCACGGCAAGCCCTGCAATGGTGCCGCGCCGTAAAGTTGACCAGTTTGCACCGGGGACACGTCACTTCAATGTGATCACGTATCCAGGGAATAAGTCCCTCGGGCATGTACAGTAGTACCAGGGCAAGCATGACAGCCTGGGCGATAAATCGTATTTTCTCTCCAATTGCCGTGAGGCCAACGACATTGACGACAGAATAGACAATGAAAGTGCCTGCTACTGCACCGTAAATGGTCCCTATTCCGCCAAATATTGTCCACAGGACGGGTTGGAATGACAGCATCAAGTCAAGAGTTGAAGGCCCCACAACCTTCAAATAATGAGCATAAAGACCGCCTGCAATACCGGCAAAAAAGCCGCTGGTGGCAAAGGCAATGATCTTGTAGAACGTGGTATTTATGCCTGACGCACGAGCGGAAATTTCATCTTCACGGATGGCCCGCAAGATTAAGCCCATCCTGACCATTTTGCTGCTCGTATCAGTCAATTTCCACATTATCAGTACTGAACAGAGCATGATAACTAGGATGAGATAATAGTCACCTATACGTGATCCAGTGAGTCCAGACAATCCTGAAAGTCCTACGTCGCCCCCGGTAAAATCCGGGAAAGCATCTATGATTCCGGACAAAATGATGGGAAACGCCAGTGTTACCAGTGCCAGATAGAAACCTCTCAACCGCAGGGCGGGCAAACACATGATCATTCCGCCGGCAACGGCCATTAATGTTCCAATTGGAATGGTAACCCATACCGGCAAATGCAAATTAATTGCCAAAAGGGCGGTAGTATAGGCTGAAAGCCCGAAGAACAAGGCATGTCCCAGGCTGAGCTGACCTGTGAATCCAGAAAGGAGATCCCAGCTGGCGGCGAAGATGGCATAGATGGCGCAAAACGTGATGATTCTCAGTACGTAAGGCTCCTGCACGATAATCGGCAAGAGAGCCAACAGCAATACAAAAACGATCGATATCACCCTCCATGGAATGGAGAGGACTTCAACCCGGAGTTTTCCAATCAAAAGAAGCAAACCGGCCATTATAGACGCTCCTCTTCAAATACGACGCCAAATAGGCCCTCAGGCCTGAACAGCAGCACGATGACCATCGCCACCAGGGAAGCTACGCCCCTCAAATACCCACCGCCAGGAATAAGCGTCACGACG
>JBEKCL010000067.1:0-15668 GCA_050014895.1 Dehalococcoidia bacterium | reverse complement strand
AGCATCTGGTATTCCTTATCAGTTAGGGTTTGGCTCGGAGCTACCACGATACTGTCACCGGTATGTATACCCATTGGGTCGATATTCTCCATGTTGCAGATCGTAATGCAGTTATCGGCGGCATCACGCATGACCTCGTATTCCAGTTCCTTCCATCCGAAAAGGCATCGCTCCACCAGGACCTGGTGAGTCAAGCTCTGACTGAGTCCATTAGTAGTAATGGTTTTTAGATCTTCCATAGTACGGGCTATGCCGCCGCCAGTACCGCCAAGTGTGAATGAGGGACGAATGATCAGGGGTAGACCTATTTCTTGTGCAAACCTGACGGCTTCATCGACGGTGCCGGCTGTAGTACTGTCCGGGATAGGTTCTCCTATATCCTGGATCAGTTTCTTGAAAAGAGAACGTTCCTCTGCCTGTTTAATGCTCTCTAGGGAGGTGCCCAGCATACGAACATTATATTTATCAAGTACTCCGGCCTCCGCCAACTCTACGGCGAGATTTAAGCCTGTCTGCCCTCCTAATGTAGGCAACAACCCGTCCGGCCGCTCACGTTCAATAATCCTGCTGACAACCTCCACTGTGAGCGGTTCAATATATACGATGTCGGCAATTCCCTGGTCAGTCATAATTGTCGCCGGATTGGAATTCACAAGCACGGTGATAATACCTTCTTCACGGAGCGATTTACAGGCTTGTGTACCGGCATAATCGAACTCTGCAGCTTGCCCGATTATTATGGGGCCTGATCCTATAACCAGTACTTTGGAGGGTTTTGGCATTTAACTTTTTTTCCTTTCACAGACGATATCGAGGAATCTCTCAAAAAGGTATACGTTATCCTGTGGTCCAGGAGAGCCCTCAGAATGATATTGGATGGATAATATCGGCAGTTCTTTATGACGGAATCCTTCGACAGTATTATCGTTCAAATTTATATGGCTGACTTCCAATCCCCCCCTCAACCCGTCGGAAGCAACCGCGTATCCATGATTTTGAGTAGTAATATAAACCCTGCCGGTTTCAATATCACGGACGGGATGATTACCCCCGCGATGCCCGAATTTAAGCTTAAAGGTCTCTGCTCCGAAGGCTTTGCCGATCAATTGGTGACCAAGGCAAATACCCATTATCGGCACCTTATCTAATAGCCCTTTAATGTTTTCGATCAGGTAACCCAGTAAAGCCGGATCACCCGGTCCTGGAGATAACACGACTCCATCCGGTTTGAGTGACAGAATTTCTCTTGCAGATGCTGTGCAAGGTACCACGGTCAATGAACACCCCAGTCGGCTGAGTATACGTGCAATGTTGTATCGTAACCCCATATCTATGATTACGATGTTATATCGATTCTGCTGGTTTGATTCTGCTATCCACGAATAATTATCTGGAGTGGTAACTTCTTTTACGAAGTCTACGGCGCCGTAGGTCGGCATTTGCTTAATATTATTGAGGCACTCAGCAACGGTTAGCTCCGTAGACATAATGCCCATCATCACGCCGCGTGAACGGATATGTCTGGTCAGACAACGTGTATCGATTCCGCTCAATCCTGGTATATTACTCGATCTGAGGTAATCATCAAGGGTCCGGGTGCTTTGCCAGTGGCTGGGCGTTTCGCAGTACTCCCTGACGACAAAACCCCTGACTTGTATCTTGCAGGATTCGTTGTCTTCGTTATTAATTCCATAGTTGCCTATCAGGGGATATGTGGGTACAACGATCTGACCGGCGAAGGAAGGATCAGTTAACATTTCCTGGTAACCGGTCATACTCGTGATGAATACTATTTCTCCCGTGCTGGTAACCGGAGCGCCAAAAGAAACGCCCTCGAAAAATGTTCCGTCCTCCAGAACCAGGATGGCCTTTTTTTGTATGCTCATTAAGAGATCCTTATTGAGTTATCTTTGTAGGCGATAGCGCCCCGGTGGATCGTGGCAACCACCATGCCCTTGAACTGCTGTCCGCTATAAGGGGTATTCTTGCCTTTGGAGAGCATGTTATCCGGGTCAACAGTCCATTCACGTTCGATGTCGAGCAGGACAATATCCGCTATGCCGGACTGTTTGATGCCGCCCGTGATGCCGTTTGCGAAATTGATGATCTTAGCAGGACGGGAGGTCAGACATGCTATCAACGTATTCAACTTAATTTTTCCTGAGTGGACAAGAGTCATAAGTGCGCCAAAAGCCGTTTCAAAGCCGGATATACCGAATGCAGCTAGCTCAAATTCGCACAATTTATCTTCACTGGCATGAGGAGCATGGTCTGTGGCAATAGCATCTATCGTGCCGTCGTTAAGTCCGGCTATCAGTGCATCTATATCCGCAGCAGTTCTCAGTGGAGGATTCACTTTTGCATTGGTATCATAAGCAAGTGAGACGCTTTTCTCGGTTCTTCCGCTTATGATCCTCTCTTCGGTTAAAGTGAGATGATGTGGTGTTACATCAGCGGTAACAGCCATGCCTTTCATTTTGGCAGTTCTAACGAGTTCAACGGACCCTTTTGTGCTGATATGCGTAAGATGTAGCTTTGCATCCGTCATCTCTACCATTGATATGTCCCTGGAGACAATCGACTCCTCGGCGGCTGCCGGTATGCCGGTCAGGCCGAGCCTTGCCGCCACCCATCCATCATTCATTTGTCCATCACGCGAGAGGTTAGGGTCTTCGCAATGTTCGATCACAGGAATTCCAATGCTTCCCGCAGTCTCCATCGCCAGCGCCATTAGCTTTGCATTGTTGACGGAACTACCATCATCGCTAAAGCCGACACAGCCCGCTTCGTACATCTCGGCCATCTCCGATAGCTCTTTGCCTGCTCGATTCTTCGTGATGCATCCGATCGGCAGAATACTAATATGGGGAGATTCAACTACTGCGATGTTTTTTACATAATATATAGTAGTAGCATTATCCATGGGTGGGTTTGTATTTGGCATGCAGCAAATGGTCGTGAATCCTCCGCGAGAAGCTGCGGCAGCTCCACTTGCTATAGTTTCTTTGCTTTCGTAACCAGGTTGGCGTAGGTGACAATGCAGGTCGATAAATCCCGGGCATGCAATCAGGCCGGTGGCATCGATGGTTCTCAAAGCTGGTCCGGCTAAATTAGGGCCGATTTGTATAATTACCCCGCCCGATATGAGTATGTCGCCTGGTTCATCAGTGCTGCTGGCAGGGTCGATTATCCTGGCATTTTTTATCAGAAGGTCATTTGCCGTCACCGGTTTTTACCTCCTGCGATTAAGTAGAGGAGTGCCATGCGCACGGCCACTCCGTGTGTAACCTGTTGTTCTATCAGTGAACGGCTGCTGTAGGCGGCTTCATGGCTGATTTCAATGCCTTCGTTCATCGGTCCGGGGTGCATAACCAGTACGCCGGGATTAGCTCTTTCTAATCTTTCACTATTGACTTGGTACTGCCGGATATACGTTCGTATAGAAGATATTAACCCGTTTTGCTGGCGTTCCTTTTGCAGTCGTAGAGGCATCACTATGTCGGCATTCTCGATCGCTTTATCCAAATTGTGCTCAATAGTGACATGATCGAGGCCACATTTAACAAGCATTCGCTTAAGGCCGTGAGGTACCAGCGTAGGAGGAGCACACAGGATCAGCTTTATACCGAAAGCGCGGCTTCCCCAAATATTGGAACGGGCAACCCTGCTATGCATGATATCTCCTACCAGCACAACTTTCTTCCCGCCGAGGTCCTTAAGGTGTTTTCTCATAGTGTACAGGTCCAGTAGCCCTTGAGAAGGATGGGCATGGCAGCCGTCGCCTGCATTAATAATGCTGATTTCCAGGTTTTGGGCTGCTATATAGGGTGCTCCGGAGCATGGGTGCCTCATAATAATTGCATCTACTTCCAATGCCTGCAGGGTGCGTAAGCTGTCAACCAGGGATTCTCCTTTGGCTACACTACTTCTGGCGGCATCGAGACTGACGGTATCTGCGCCGAGGTACTTGGCTGCCAGTTCGAACGAGGCCCTGGTGCGGGTGCTCGGCTCGAAAAACATTGTTGCTATAGTTTTTCCGCGAAGTGTAGGGACTTTTTTTACGTCGCGTGCCAGCACCTCAACCATCGCATCGGTGATTTCAAAAATCAGATTTATTTCCTCTCGTGAAAAGTCATCAAGATCGAGAACGTGCTTATGCCGCCATTGGCCGATAGACACTGCCGGGAGGGTTTCTTGCCCGGCAGCAACTGTCTTAAGTTCATTCAGCGCCATTCTTTTCTGCCTCCTTCACCACAATCACTCTATCAACTGCATCGGTCTCGCTCAGGTATACCTTTATTTCCTCTGTGCGGGCTGTGGGTATATTCTTGCCGACAAAATCAGCGCGTATCGGCAGTTCCCTGTGTCCCCTGTCTATCAGCACAGCAAGCTGAATGGTCTCGGGTCTGCCGAGGTCCATCAATGCATCAAGAGCAGCACGAATGCTGCGTCCCGTATAAAAGACATCGTCGACCAATATTAGCTGCTTATTTGTTATATCAAACGGGACGTATGTCTGTTGCACTACATGCTTGAAGCTGAGAGATGAAACATCATCACGGTAGAGTGTAATATCTAGCGATCCGACCGGTATTGCAACGTGCTCCATGTCCTGAATGATCCCTGCCAATCTCTGTGCGATTGGTACCCCTCTTGTCTTAATCCCCACAAAAGCAATATTCTTGGCCCCTTTGTTATGCTCGACGATTTCGTGGGCGATGCGTACGAGAGCTCTTTCGATATCCTGTGAGTTAAGCAGTATTTTTTCTGTCATAAAAAAACCTCTTGCCGGTGTTGGCAAGAGGTCTGTAACAAGCGAGTTAACTAGATCAGTTGCATGATGAAGAGAACTTCATCGTCCCTTGCCAGTCTCACCGGGCTGACTTAAAGGTTTATTTTCTATAATGATATCACATTGACGGTTAATTAATCAATGGTTAGAATGGTTGAAATACATAGGGACCTAATATACTAAATAGTTGGAGTTTTGTATAAAATATCTTGGGACGATAATAAGTATGCATAAGTTATCAAAGGAGAAGACAAATTGAAATTCCAGGTTAAACTTGGCGATATTAAATCTATTAAGTGCGACGCAATCATACTAAACTTGTTCGAAGGAGTAAAAGTGCCGTCGGGCGCGACTGCTGTTGTTGATAAGGCGTTGGGGAATGCCATCAGTGATCTTATTAAAACTGGTGAACTAAAAGGTAAACCAAATGAGATACAGGTGATCCATACTCTCGGCAAGCTGCCGGCGAGGTTGGTGCTGGTTGTAGGTCTGGGGAAAAAAGAAGAGTTTGCTACTGAGAAGCTGCGCAATGCTATGGGGGAAGCCGTGCGTGCGCTGAGACAGCATAGTTGTAAATCGGCCGCGACCGTTTTGCATGATGCTGGGGATGGTGGTGTTGACGCGACTGAGGCGGCTCAGGCTATTGCCGAAGGTTGTTTGCTGGGTTTATACCAGTTTAGGAAACATTTAACTAAAAAAGATGAACAGAAAGAAATCGATGAATTGACCATCCTGGAAAAAGATGCGTCGAAACAGAATTTAATTAATAAAGGTTTAAATCAGGGGGTAATAGTAGCTGATGCTGTTATCCTGGCGCGAAATATGGTGAACGAGCCGGCAAATTTCATGACGCCTTCGCATATGGCGCAAATAGCCAGGGAAACGGCTGATAAGAACGGCCTTGATGTTATGATTATGGACCGGGGGCAGATGGAGAAAGAAAAGATGGGAGCGTTGCTGGGAGTTGCACAGGGATCGAATCAGCCCCCCAAATTCATCGTTCTAAAATATTCAGGGGATGCCTCTGTAAAAAGTTCGATCGGTTTTATCGGTAAGGGACTTACCTTTGATTCAGGCGGTATTTCGCTCAAGCCGCAGGATTTCATGTCGGACATGAAGGGGGATATGGCAGGTGGGGCTGTGGTCATTGCTGCCATTGGCGCAATCGCAGCTTTGAAGCTTAAAATAAATGTAACGGCAATAGTTCCGGCTACTGAAAATCTGCCTGGTGGAAAGGCACTGAAACCCGGAGATGTTTTGAAGGCATCCAACGGGAAAACGATCGAGGTGGTTAATACTGATGCTGAAGGACGGCTGATTCTGGCGGACGCCCTTTCTTACGCTGTTAAAAACGGCATTTCACCGTTAGTTGACCTTGCTACGCTTACAGGTGCCTGCCACGTGGCCCTTGGTGATCTGTATGCTGGCTTATTTGCCAACAATCAAAAGGTTGCCGATAATGTCATTAAAGCTGGGAAAAAGGCTGGCGAGTCCCTGTGGCAACTGCCTCTTCCGGAAGAATATAAGGAATTGAATAAGAGTGATGTTGCCGATATAAAGAATTCTGGTGGAAGATATGGCGGCGCGATAACTGCAGCATTGTTCTTACAGGAATTCGTAGGGAAAACCCCGTGGGTTCACCTGGACATTGCAGCCCCCTTTATGTCGGATAAAACAAAGGGTATTCTTGTAAAGGGAGCAACTGGCTTTGGAGTACGGACTCTCATCAGCCTTGCAATGATATTAAGTAAAAGCAAGTAACAGGGAGGCAGAACATGAAGATCAAATGGATAGGACACTCCTGTTTTCTGATAACATCGGACAAAGGGGTCAAAATCCTTACGGATCCGTTTAAAAGGGATACCCACTTAAGCTATCCGCGGGCGGCGGAGAGTGTTGATATTGTTACTGTGAGCCACGAACATTCGGATCATAATGATGTTGATTCAGTGGTTGGCAGGCCGGCTGTGTTGAAAGGTCATGTTCAGAAGGTTATGCAGGACGTTGTGATAAGGACCATGAGCTCATGGCATGATGAATTTAAAGGGAAGGAAAAAGGTGCAAACACCGTATTTTTTTCAACGTGGATACGGTAAATATTTGCCATCTTGGCGACCTTGGCCATCAGTTGAGCTCGGCAGAGATTAAGACTATTGGAAAGGTTGATGTGCTTTTGATACCTGTTGGTGGGTTATTTACGCTTGATGCTAATGCGGCAAGCATGGTATATGATGATATTAAGCCGAGGGTAGCTATTCCAATGCATTATAAAACTGATTGTTGCCAGTGGCTGAAAACCACAGCAGACGATTTTGCAAAAGGGAAAAAACACGTTAAAAAGCTGGATACTGACGAAGTCGAATTTTCAGCCGGTGAAATGCCCGAGACGGGTGAAGTTTGGGTCCTGAAATATAGCGGTCAGGCCTGAAATCAAGGCCTGGCTGATAATTTGGCGAGGGCCAGTCGGGCAGCTTCTGACTCTGCTGTCTTTTTACTTTTTCCTGACCCGATTGCCAGGACCACATCGCCAACCGACACGGATACAAAGAATTCGCGGTCGTGGTCCGGTCCCCTGGCTTCAATCACCTCATAATCAGGTAACAATTTGAATTCGGCCTGGGTCAATTCTTGCAGCATAGCCTTGAAGTTAACGTCAATTCGGCCCGATTTTATAGCTTCAATATCCGAACTAAAAAGCTTTAAGATCAGGTTCTTGGTTACTTCTATGCCCTGGTCCAGAAAAATGGCAGCTATCAACGCTTCGAAGGTATCGGCCAGGTTATTGCGCTTTGTTCTTCCATCAGAAAGGTCTTCCCCTTTGCCCAGAAGCATAAAGTCTCCCAATTTCAGTGCGTGCGCCTTTTCAGCGAGTTTCTCCTGCCTTACCAGTGAAATCCTGATTTCAGTCAACTTCCCTTCGGCAATATCCGGGAACTCATGATATAACTTCTCAGCAACTATGAAATTTAATAGCGAATCTCCCAGAAATTCCATGCGCTGGTTGTCATGCAAATCAGTGCCGGGGTTCTCATTGATATATGAGCTATGAACGAATGCCTGCTTAAGCAAAGGCTCGTTATTGAATTGCATCCCGAGTAATGGCTCTAAGTCGCTTGAACTGGACAATTTGAAGACCTTTTAATATGGAATTGCGAATTAATTAAACTCATCCCTGGCAAGGGCGGTAATAATAATAGATGGCAGGCCAAAGAAAGGAAACACTATACATGAGCAAATAGCTCCGGCCAGCGCAAGTCCCCAGATCCGCCTTTGAAGGGCATAAACCCCGCCGATTATAGCGATGATGCCGATGAATACTACGACGAATGGGAGAGCGATAATGTTCGAAATGATTTGTTCTACCTTATCTATTACACGTGGATCCATGCGCAAAAACTCGTGCATAACCCGGAACAGCGATGTGAGGGCCACGACATAAAGTCCTCCAACCATGCCAATGGCGCCTCCCACTATATCCAGAATGCCAGCCATGATCGGTTTCCATGTGAGTTTCATAGTAATTTATCTCCGGATTGTACTTGAATCTGCATATCTAATTGTAGCAGGATTTGTCAATATAGAAAGAGGATTTGATAACTTGCTTACACCATGAAATTTGTCTAAACTACCATTTTGCCGTCCAATACGGAAGGAGTTTGAATGCTTACAGATAAACCTGGCAAAATTGCTGAAGGCTTGTATTTACTCGGAAAGCAAATCTGCCTAATGTACCTTGTCAGGGGCAAAGACGCCATGATTATAGGCGGCGGTATGAACTGGGTGGTGCCGCTATTGAATGAGCAGTTAGAGGAGTTGGGAGTAAAGGCAGAAGACATAAAGTATCTTGTGATTCCGCATCCGCACTTTGATCACTGCGGTGCTGTTCCATATTTGAAAAGGAAGTACCCTCGTATGAAAGTGCTGGCTACCGAAGCTGCAAAAGCAGTATTCAGCAAACAGAAAGTTATTGACTACATGGAAGCGGTCAATATGTTTATGATTGACCATTTTGGTGTCAGGGACCAATATGAGAAACTGAATTTAAAAATCGATTCAATAATGATAGATCAGACTGTAAATGATTCAACGGTTATTGACCTGGGCGATGGGCTTGAAGTTCATTTCATTGAAACTCCAGGGCATTCTCCCGGGGACATTTCCGTTTACATACCCGGGTTAAAGGCGATTTTCCCCAGTGATGCAGTGCCTTGCCCGTTAGGGTACATTGATAAAATAGCTATGCCATCCCCCCAGTATGATTTTACCTTATACATGGACTCTTTAAAGAAGCTAGCCGCATATGATGTGGATATCTGCGGCTTCGATCACAATGTTGCGGTTGTAGGCCGGGATGCAAAGCAGGTGCTGTTAAATAGCGCACAGATGGCAGAGGATTATGGGAAACGGGTCGTAGATATATATAATGAAAAAAAGGATTTCGTGCAAACGTTCCGTTGGGTCGCCCGCGAGCGCCTTAAAGTCGATGGATTTACTTTTCTCAATGAGGATTTGATGATGCCCGTTGCCAGGGCGGAAGTCCGCAATATATTAAAGGCTAGTGGTATTACCGTAGGCTGAATTATTGGATCGGCCGCGTCAGTATTATCAACCCTGGTTATTGTAGGGCAGCTATTTTAATTCGATTTGACGGCGGCCAGGCAATTCAGGCGGGACATGGCTTCTTTAGACTTCAGTGTTAACTCAGTCTGATATTGTATTTCCTTGAGCCACAGGTATGCCCACTTTTTGGGGATTACATTGCCCTGGTCACAGGCTAACATGGTCTTCAATTGATTTACATAAAATACAGTTTCAGTATTCACTATTATTCCTTGTTTATTACTGATATCAGCAAGCTTGTTGGCATACTGTTACCAGATGTATAAACTCAACGTAGCTGAATACCTTGTGCCAGGATGTCGCAGAGGTAGTCGTCATGCCTCAGGTAGTGATGAGCAGTCTGGCCGTATTCGTGCGCTTCTTTTAGAAGCATATCCAGCATAGCATCGGCGCCGGCTTCGAACATGCGCCTTTCCCTCTCCTCTACGAAGGGGTTGACCCATCCCTCTGGCCTGTATTTCATCTTGTTTTTCTCCTTGATGTGATTTACCCCTGCGTTACTTCAATTTTGTTATTCGATTTAGCTGTATCGTCGCTGTTCTGACTTCGCAGATTCACTTTATTTACAATCTCTGCCAAACAATCTGTACAGATGATCGAATCACAATCAATTTTTCCACCACATTCAACACATATGCACGGCATTTTAATGCTCCTTGCTGAATTACAGGTTTGGGATCTCGCTGTTATTAAGTGTTGCACAAACAAGAGGACGTGGGAATGCCCATTAGGATCATTAGCATGACCAATATGGCTATATTGGACCTCGGTTTGACACTGAAATGTACTCATTCTGTTGATACAAAACCACCACTTTGCTATAATTTCGAACGCACTGGGGATTAGTCTAGCGGTAGGACAGCGGACTCTGAATCCGTGAGGCCAGGTTCGAATCCTGGATCCCCAGCCAGCATTTTTTCTCCCCCTTCAATTATCATCGTCTTGCATTGCTACCATCGTTGCTACATTACATAATAATTCACCCGCTGGATAGACGAGCTTTAGCTTTTGATTGGCAATTTGGAATCGGGGATGACAAGCATGTCAGACACAGCTATTATGGAGAAAGATAATCATTAAAGGAGTTGCCCTATGGTTGAAGATATTTCTGCGTTAATTGCCAAACTGGGTAATAAGGACGGCCTGATTCGCGAGACGGCCAGGCTCTCTCTTGTTGATATTGGGCAACCGGCGGTGCCCCCTCTGCTTAATTTACTTAACGATAAGCGGGAACAGGTACGCTGGGAAGCGGTGAATGCCCTGTCGGAAATTTCGGACCCATCTTCTGCACATGCTTTGGTAAAATGCCTGGAAGACAAGGTTTTTGAGATACGTTGGATGGCTGCTGAGGGGTTGATAAAGATAGGGGTTGAAGGACTGGTCCCTGCACTCAAAGCCATCTTGTTAACCCGAAAGCCGGATTGGTTGTGGGACGGTGTGAGGCATATCGTTCATGACCTGGCCAAAGAAGATTTGGAAGAGCTGTTGTTGCCGCTAAAGCTAGCCTTTGACGACGTCGATTACCATATCAAGGTGCCCATTGAAGCCAGGAAAGCTTTGGATAAGCTGGGGATATTGCCGGGCGAAATATAAGTTGATTATGGCTTAATATTAGTCATATATATGCTACCGGTATTAGTCGTACACTTCTTTTTGGTATCGTAATGCAGATGAAAGGTTTTGAACTGATTGAACACACAGCTGATATTGGGGTGCTAGCCACCGGAGACACTCTCGCTGAAGCCTTTGCCAACGCGGCTTGCGGCCTTTTCGCTATCATTACTGATATTTCGAAAGTACGGGAATTGGAATCCAGGATTGTTATAGTAAAAGCCGCGGATATTGAGAGTCTGTTGTTCAACTGGATGAATGAGCTCGTTTATATATTCGATGTTTATCACCTTCTTTTCAGCAGGTTTGATGTCGTGGAGTTGACCGACGCGTCATTGAAAGCAACCTGCTATGGTGAGAAATATGATCCTGCCGTACATGAACTGAAGCTGGGCGTCAAATCTGCGACCTTTCACATGCTGGAGGTTGACCGTGCGAAAAAAAAGGTTCAGGTCATCTTCGATGTTTAGGTGAAGGATACTATGTCAAAGTGGAATGGAATACTGGAAAAACTTGACGATTACCGTTGGCTTATACCGAAAGTTCATAAACCCGGCATGAGGGTTGATGGGCTTATTTTCGCCACAGAAGATATGCTGGGCGACATCATAGAGGAACAGGCTATCGAGCAGGTTTCGAACGTCGCTTTTCTTCCTGGTGTAGTCAATTATTCGATGGCCATGCCGGATATTCATTCTGGGTATGGGTTCCCCATTGGAGGAGTCGCTGCAATGGACGTTCGGACTGGTGTCGTATCTCCGGGAGGTGTGGGTTTCGATATCAACTGCGGAGTTAGGCTGCTGCGCACTAATCTGATGGAGGACGAGGTAAAACCACGGGTAAAGCAGCTTGCAGATTCCTTATATAAAAATATCCCGTCGGGAGTAGGTTCCGAAGGAAAGATACGGATTAAAGGTGGAGGGATAGACGAGGTGCTTGTGCACGGATCGCGCTGGGCTGTTTCGCAGGGATTTGGTCGTGTTGAGGACCTTGAAAACACCGAAGATCATGGGGAGATGGCGGGCGCAAAGCCGGACAATGTGAGCAAGAGAGCAAAAGAGCGAGGACAACCTCAAGTTGGTACGCTTGGGTCCGGTAACCATTTTCTTGAAGTTGCGGTTGTTGACCGGATAGAGGATGCCGTTGCTGCAAAGGTGATGGGCATTGACCGGATTGGGCAGGTGGTCTTAATGGTGCATTGCGGGTCAAGAGGTCTGGGCCATCAGGTTGCCAGCGATTATATTCAGGAGATGATCAACGCTGCATCGAAGTATAAGATACAGTTGCCTGATCGCCAGCTTGCGTGTGCTCCTGTGGAGTCCAATGAAGGCCAGGCTTACCTGTCTGCCATGAAATGCGCGGCCAACTATGCATGGGCTAACAGGCAATGCATTTCCCACTGGGTAAGGCAGTCATTTTGCGATGTACTTGGAAAGAGCGAAAAGGATGCCGGGTTGGAATTGGTCTATGACGTCGCTCACAATATTGCCAAAATAGAGGAGCACACGGTTGACGGAAAGAAAGTAAAGCTATGTGTGCATAGGAAGGGAGCGACACGTTCGTTGCCTGCCGGACACCCGGACGTACCTGCTAAATATGCCGGGATCGGGCAACCGGTGTTTATTCCGGGAGATATGGGCAGGTATTCGTATATTTTGGTTGGGACACAGGAGGCCATGGGAAAAAGCTTCGGCTCCACCTGTCATGGAGCAGGCAGAATGAAAAGCAGGGCGGCTGCCAAAAGACAAATCGATTATCGTGAATTCATGAAAGAGTTGGAGTTAAAGGGAATCACTGTCAGGGCAGGCAATTTGCGGGACCTGGCGGAAGAAGCTTCCGGTGCATATAAAGATGTTGCTAAAGTAGTAAATGTGGCTGCTGGCGCTGGGATTTCTAAGATCGTCGCCAGGACAAGGCCTCTTATTGTGATAAAAGGGTAAATTGTCGTTTGTCGGCTTTCGCTGATATAATGTCCTACGTTAGTTTCGTGTCTGAGACTAATACGTGTATTAAGGCGCATTCGTCTAGGGGTTCAGGACGCTGCCCTCTCAAGGCAGAGATCACCGGTTCGAATCCGGTATGCGCTACCAACTCTCTTATTCTCACCGAAAATGAAGCTAAAATCAACCCTATACGACACTCCAAAAAGCAAAAAAGCTAATAAAAAGCTAATAGAGTTTTAGAAAGGTTTATCCGTATTAAATGTCGATGAGTTGGGTGTGTTGCGGGGCTATTTTAAGTGTTCAATCATATCCCGGAACACACGTTGCACGTAATTCCTGAAGGTCTCAATATTCATGTCTCCGGTATACTGTGATGCCACCAGCATAATCCCCTCCCCACCCACCTTTGGAAAATACGTCTCCAGATTCTTTATAGCAGTAGTGAACCACTTTGCCGGGTATTTATCTTTTAAAGCCTTTATTTACGCTGGGATCTGGCTGCGCGAATCCTCTGTTGAATCCAATAAATCAAAGATATAATACAGGTCTTTGGCTTCTTTGTAGTTATTGCGTCTTAGAGGGGCTATCAGTGATTTCTGAAAAACAAATGCTGCAAGAGTTGGTATTTTAACTGTAGCTGAAAATATTAGGCCTGATTGGTGTTCATTTATCATAATTTGCCTGAAATTGTTCAAAGGGATGTCTAAATATCGCAGTGCTTGGGCTATCAGCCCGCTTTGCACTGTAATTGATTCTTCTCTTGACTTGCCGATCTCCGGTGTAATAAATTCAATTTCAGTGGGTGGAGTATCCAGCTCGTATTTCACTGCGCCGGAATTCGATCCATACATTCTCGTTGTGTAACCTGCCTTAGTTAACAGCTCATCTATAGTCGTGCGCCCCTTATCCGGCACTTGATGATGAACGGCGATATCGATGTCTACCGTCCGCACCGCTGGATGGCGCGACGGTATAGCCCCGTATTTGCGGTATAAAAAGGGCACCCATCCGCCCACGATGACTATATCATTTAGATAGGGCTTCAATGTGTCCAGCGTTTTGAGCAGTGATAGTAGATCGGATTCACTTACGTCCATGTTTTTCTTTTGGTACCTTATTGAATTTTGGCCTTATTATCTTTTCCATCAGATTTTCTGCCTGCTCGCGGCCCCTCAGTGGGTATCTGTTCAAGTCCAGGTATAATTGGATATCTGATGCAACCCACCATCTATCGATCTTTTGTGCATGGAATAATGCTGAGCTTCTGTAATATGGCTGCACAAGTATCAAATTTGCTCCTTCTTTCCTTTGCTCCAGATTCAATTGACCTTCAATCTCACGTTGCATGGCATCAAACGAGCTTCCATCTATCAATAAATGAACTTGGTTATAGGTAGCATAGGGAGCTACAAGATTGGCTCCGGCTTGAAATCCAAGCGCGATTTTTCCATTATCAGCGTTTAACTTACCTACCTTGTTCAACAGTTCCTGCATATCGTAGGCATGGCAATAGTAATAGTAGAACTTATTTTTATGCCAGTCGTACAGGTCGGCCCATTCCTTCAGCACATCCTCTCCGCGTAGCAGGGCTATCCCATCCTCTTGGTCATATTTAACCAGCCCTCTTTCCACCAGGCTTTCGTTTACTCGTGATGCCCAACCGGGATTGATCCCCCCAGCCCTGGCAATCTCTCGTATCCTCCATGATCGCTGAGGCTCCTCCAGCAACAGACGCAAAATAATGGACGCTTTATCAGCGTACGGGTTTAGCTCGTGACGCTGTTGCTCAATAAATCGATTTAACTTTCCATCGCGTTCAATGAAAATACCGGGCGCCCTCAGGTGCATATTGCCTGACATGTCCATATAGCCGATTCCCATTTCTTTCAGTAACGCCCGTCCATTTAGTCCGAAAAAGTGGCTGGCTATCATCGGGATTTTGTCATTGACCTGATATCGTTTTACCTGCTCTGCCGCCAGGCGCAGTTCTGCCAGATGCGGACGGTCCTTCACCTCAATGACTAGCTTGATATCTCTGTCATCTATACTGGCACTTACCAGAAAATCGGGCCGCTTTCCATCCAGCATCAGCGGCTCTTCTTTAACCGATTTTACTCTTAGTCCGGCCTCTGAGAGCTTTTGTTTTAAATCCTCTACATTTAACATTTATATTCTTTTTCTCTAATATGTTTATTATTATATATATGTTTACTGCGCACTAAACATACACCAAATAATAAACAATGTCAAGCTATTAGGCTTCAATAATTTGCTAGATTAGATCGCAAATTATGTTTACTGAATTCCGCTTATTTATTATTTAAATGAGCAGCTATAATGAATTCATTATATAGTCATTGATGTTAAAAAGGATTGACGGGGGGGCAAAACGCAGTCTGCTTTCTATTGCAAATATTAATCAATGACGATATAGTATGCTGAAATACCAATCATATGAGCAGCATAAATTACCGCTTTACCAAGCACGCTTTGCGCCGGATGGAAAAACTAAATATATCTGAGGAAGATGTTCTTTACTGCATTGCAAATTAGCATACTTCCTATCCGGGTGAGGCTGATTGTATACAATATATAGCTGATATCAAAGGCCGCAGTTTAAAGGTGGTTGTTAATAAAGTTAAGAGAAATATTATCACCGCTGTGTGGGTGGATTAGAATGGGATACGGAGGATATGGCATTG
>JBEKCL010000066.1:0-15796 GCA_050014895.1 Dehalococcoidia bacterium | reverse complement strand
GAAACATTGGCAGTCTTGAGCGGTTGCAAACTAAGGTTGTCATGCCCATGAGTCAAAACTAGTCTTGCGGAACCATAGCATTGCCCACGACTCTTACCATCCAATTTACACTGCTCTTGGCTCCATACCAGGAAGAAATAGAATAAGGCCAACTTGTCGCTAAACTATCCGCATCGTTATCACCGCGGATAGTTACATCGGAATGGGTATTTTCCCCGATATCCTCGGCCCCCATACGAAATCCCTGGCCTGTAGTGATGCCGGTATAGATATGAATATAAAAAATGCCGTCCACTTTAACATTGGGTATTTCTATATCGGCCCAGTTGCCCGTTGAATCGATGTTGTCCCCCAGGCGTGTTCGCAAAGGGAATTGATCCCCGGGAAACGGCGCTGTATAGAGGACTTTTCCGTCTTTATCCCAGATTTGCAGGTCGCTGGGCCCAATGCGATATCCTGGAGAGCCGTAAACCAGCCCGAACACCCGTACATTGCTTACGGTGAACGGGTTGGGAGGTGACACGAAGCTGACCAAATATCCTGTAGCGGGCTTGACCAGAGACAAACAATCTTTTGCCTGGCCATTATCGTATTTTAGCTCTATTTGTTTTGCTATGAGTTTTGGGTTAACCGTAAGCGTTGCACTCTTTTCTCCAATTCCAATTTCATTATCTCCAATTCCAACTTCGTAAGCGCCTGCTGTATCTTTTGAGACTGGGAAAGTTACAGTTTGGGTGGAACCCGGGGCCACGGTAACATCCTTTTCGCTGATTTGCTCACCGTCCACGAACAGGATTGCGCCGTAAACACCTTCAGAGTTGCCGGTATTTGCGACCTGGGCGCTGATGCTGGCTGTTTCCCCTGCGTTAATCTCCGTTGGCTTGATATCCAGAGAAGTTATCTTAAATTTTGCTAAAGGCTGCGAAGGTACACAAGCTGCCGGCACAATAACTGTTATTACCGCCAGTAATAGCATGGCTGCCAGGATCTTTTTGTTACTCATCAATAACTTTCCTGTGAAGTTTCAACTATACAATAATTCTCAGTACCGTTGACATATAAATCAAGTATACGTCACTGCCCTGCTGCTTTTGAGGGTTGGGTCGGTGGAGCGCTCTGGCCCTGCGGCAGGATAATGATAATTGTAGCAGTAACGTTACCATCCGCATCTTGGGGCCCAAGGACGATCAGGGATTGGCCTTCAGCAAGGTCTGAAACCGTGCCCGCAGTACTGTTCTGAATGGTGGCATCAGAGCCGACGTTTACCGTCACCGTCCCTTGGTCAGTGGTCACTGTTAAGCTTCTGCCATTAACCTTTGTGATGGTGCCGCTGACGCCGCGCCTTGCACCGGTGCGCGGGGACCTGGGGTTCGCCGGGCTTGATGCTTCAGGTGGGGTTGGTGTGGCGCCCTGGGGCTGCGGCCGTATAATAATGGAGGTCGCAGCAATGTTGCCGTTCGCATCCTGGGGGCCAACGGCAATCAGGTATCCACCCTCATGAAGGTCCGCCAGGCTGCCGGTCCCGATATTCTGAACAGTTAAATTATCAGAGTTGATCTTCACCGTCACCTTTCCTTGCGCAGTGGTCAGGGTTAACTTGTCGCCGTTAATATTGGTAATGGTGCCGTTGGTGCGCTGGCGTTGCATTGAGCCCGGCGGCAAAGTCGGAATGGGCGCCGGCGTTGAGGGTGAAGCCGGAGTAATGCTAGGCGTGGGAGCAGGCGTGGGAGTTTGGGTCGGAGTGGGCGTCACCGCAGGCGCACAAGAATCCGCCACCATAAGCAACAGAACCAGGAGCAAAGTAGCTGCCCATATGAATCGCTGTTTCATAGTCCTACCTCCAAATTGTGTTTTCAGTCTATTTCCCAGCAGAATATAACTTGCTAATATTTGGCTTTTTACATTGCATTGACGATCCCTTCCCCGGACATCCCGGAATCCGATTATTGTCTATTCCAGAAATCACAAAACCTCCCAGTTTTAATTATATATCGAAGTTGTTCAGCAATTGTTAAGATGCGGTCATGCTCAAGTTGGCCATGGAGACCAGAAAGGAAGGTATATCCAGTAGATTTCTACTGAGAGTATGGCAGTCCCGATGTCTATTACAATCGGGCTGTTCTTCGGTTTCTATCCTACCTGGCAGACAGTACGCCTAAATCCTATCGAAGCATTGAGATACCAGTGAGATCTCCCATATAACTTAGTAATGAATCTCTGCCCGTGCAGTTAGCTGCTTATATTGTCGGAAGTGGTGGTTCTCGGGATATAGGTGAAGTGGATAGAAACCAACTTCATTATTGCAGTAATTGAACGTGAGATTGTGCTGGCAAGAAACATTTCCTGAATTGAATCCTAGCTAGATAATTTTTCACCGACGTGAACTTTCATTGGAAATACGACCATTCGTGCTAAGACCATAGTGTCCACATAGTTTAATCCAGCGTTAAAGAACAATGTCTTATATTCTTGGGTGGAGTAATGCTTCACATGCTCACGCTCAAGTCTTCTAATCAAATTGTCGAACATTTTGGCAAAGAATCCATCACCAGACGAATCCAGAATGTAAATTTCCCCCTTGGACTTCAAAACCCGCCATACCTCGCAGAGTACTTTGTCGGGACTGAAGTAATGATGAAAAGAGTTCGAACAAATAATAAAATCAAAGTGGTTGTTCTCAAAAGGAAGCTTGTCTGCGCTGGTCTGATAAAAATGAGCATTTTTATATTCCGAAGAGTTTGCGACGGCCTTCTCAATCATTTTCGACGAGATATCAATACCATCAAATTCTCCCTGATCATTAACCAGACTGGCCGCATATCGTACTGCCCAACCGGTTCCACAACCGAGATCTAGAAAGCGCTGTTCCTCTCTTAAATCTAAAAGAGAGACCAGCCTCTTTTGCATGGTCCGAAAATAGTCGAATCGCTTATTATCCCAAGTCTTAGACCTTGCATCCCACAGTCTTTCATTTCATTTTTCATGCTTATTTATCTCCAGCGCCTATGTGTTTCTCATCAGTTCCCCGCAAGTGACTCAGCGACGGAAAAGAGCCCGTAATTGATGTTACGGGAAGTGCATGGCACGCACGGAAAAACATGGTCAATCCTCTGACTGGAGCACTGTCCCCTTGACCCTATCTTCGTCCGATGCATAATACCTGGCCCCCATTAGAAAGCAGAAGCAAGCCAGTACGCCGCCTATGCTGGCTACAACCATTGCCCACATCAGTCCCGGGGCGCCGCCTCCAATACTGTCTGAAATTGCGCCGACCATCAGCGGTGACCACGCGCCGCCGAATACATACATAAATAACGAGGCCAGACCGTAGGCAAGTCCTTTATGTGCAGCAGGAACTACATTCTGGGATACAAGACTTAGCGCCGGTATGGCAACCATGTTTACTATGCCGAAAATGAGGCTCAAAAACAGGCCCGCTGCGAGATTGCAGCTGAATGCCAGGAATGACGCTGCAAGGAAGACTGAGGATAACAGGGAAGCAATCGCCGGGAGCCAGAGCCTGCTCTTGCGGTTCTTTTTATACCAGACGTCCGACAAAACTCCGCCGAGAGGGGCGCCAATTACCGCCACCAGGCTCACAACACACGTAATATAGCCAGCGGTATCGATTCTCCATTCATACTGCCGCATCAAGAACGTGGGAAGCCAGTTGATTTGCGCCAGGCCCGTTATCAGCATCAGCCCGTATCCGGGGAAAAACCATCGCAAAGTGGGGATTTTCAGTAGCATGTAAGTTGATTTTCCCAGATGCTTGAAACCGCTGGTGATAGTCTGATCTACGGTCCTATAATCCTCCAGAAAGAACACGGCTACGGCTAATAAAACACCAATGCCCGCCAGCAGGAAAAATGGTGAGCGCCAGCCGTATGCAGCGGCCATGAAACCCGTTGTGGCAGCGCCCAGGGCAATTCCAAGCGGAATCCCGATGTTGAAAATCCCCATCGCCCATCCATGTTTTTCCTTATTGTACGCTGCTGTGATCATAGAGATGCTGCCGGTTACAATGGCAGTAACGCCCGGACCGGCAACCGCCCTCGAGAACAGAGCGGTTACAAAATTCCTTGCGAGGCCGAAAACTGTCGTAGATACGTTCCAGATTAAGCCCATAAGCCCGATGGACTTTTTTCTGCTCCACCGATCGATCAAATAGGCCGCAGGAATGGCAAAGACGCCGTAGCACAACATATATACCGTCTGTATTGTGCCCAGTTGTGCATCGCTCAGCCCCATTTCAAGCTTCATTGGCTGCAACACTACGGTGACCGCCACCCTTTCCATATAGGTGAGCGTATAAAGAACCGAACACACTATGAGTATCCGGTGCGCTTTCCAACCTCCGGACTGATAATTCTGGGTCATGCTGGGCATAGCCTCTGCTTCACGGCGTCAGCCACTACCTGACAGCTAAACATGAAAACCAAGAACCCCCTAATTTAGTAGATATTACTTGATTCGCGGCCGTCACTGCAACGGAACGAATGCTACCGACGATAAGGGAACTTGAGTTCAAAACCGAGAAAATTCTAATTCATGCGGACTGGGAACTGGGATAGGGTCAATATCAATATAATATATACCCTGCGATAGCCCAATTAAAAAGTTAGAAAAAAAGAGCATGTGCAGAATGCAGTTACAGTATTTGAACGTGAAATTGAGCTGATGGAAAGCAGCTTTTGAAGCTAATTATCAGTTTTGACAAAAAAGTTCAGGGTATCGACTTGACGGGATGCTCGGAAAGATACAAGGCTCTGTCACCCTTGATAATGCAGATTGCGCACGGGCAACCAAAAACAATCGGTGCTCCGTAGGTTTTCTCGCCCGACATGGTAAATGTGCCTGCCGTCGTGTCGAAAGTGCCACCTCGGATGGCCTTCATTATGGCGTCGGCATCATCCACAGTCCCTGCCTTTTGCATGGCCTGGGCAATGATCAACAGGTGCGACGGCAACCAGCCTATCCAGTCGTTGTAAGTATACGTTGTGCCCTGCCTTTTAGAGAGTGTTGTCATCACTTCCTGGCACATGTCAACATATTTTTGATTCACCTTGGTTTCCTTGAAATCCCAAATTCCGAAATAGCCGCCTATTAGGCCCTGGATTGCGTCAGGCCCGCAGACCGCGATATATGTGCTCAAGTTGGCCAGCCCTCCTGCCTGGGCAACTGGCCACTTGTAACCCGCCTCCCAGCGCTGCTTCAGAAACAAAGCCGTTGTATCAAGCCCTGCGTCCATATAGACTAGATTACAACCTGCTTGTGCGAACCCGTGGATATACGGACCAAAGTCGACAGCCCCCGCTGGATAGATCTCCCAATGGTAGACGATACCGGCCGGATCAAAGATTTGCCTGCTCGTCTGTTCTATCTCAGATTGAGTCAGGCCTGTGGCTGGCTCAAGGAAACCAATCTTGCTAGCTGGGAATTTGGCATGCGCTGCCAACACATCGGCTACCCATTCTTCCTTGGCGGGGGTGCCGAAAACATTGTAAGGTTGTGTGGCTGCATTGTATTCTATGCCCCCGCCGGTTCTGGTCACAAAGATGACCTTGGCAGGGTTGGTAATGGCGGATATCGCAGAGTAGCTCCAGCTCCAATGTCCTGCAAGGAATTTGCAGTCATCCTTGTATATAAGCTGCTTTGCCGCGGCCGTGCCGCCTTCCGGTGAGTTGCGATCATCAGCCGTAACCAGTCTAAAGTTATACGTCTTGTTATTTACTTGGAAGCCTTCCCTGTTAAACAGGTCAATCCAGGTTAGATATGGATCCATGTTAGCCTTGCCCCAAGGGGCGGCCGGATCATCCAGGGGTGTGGGCAATCCAACTTTGATAACATCACTTCCGGTGGTTACGGGTGCCATAGGAGCCGAAGTACAGGCACTGAAGAAAGTGCCGGCAATAAGAAGTGTAGTCAATGAACTGAACAAAGCTACATATCTATACTTCATGCGCAAAAAACGATCTACTTTAATCAGATAAACCATCTTTATCTAATCTTACGACATAAACTTGTGAAAAGGTAGAGGGTTTGCATTCTCGTGCTAACCCTATAGTTAGATATAGAAAGGCAAGAATGAACCTCTGCCCGTGCAGAATGCAGGTATAATAATTGAACGTGAAATTGCGCATGTTCTAAAAGCTTTGAGAATTCATTGATGGCCCCTTTCTTTTGGAGCGAAAATCGGAGTGGCCGAGTATTTCCCGGTTAACCGCAAGGTGTTTAACTGGCCTCCCGAGCCAATAAGGTTTGTTGGCGAGATGGCCATTCTGGGTACTTTCGTGCCGAGGACGAATGGCTCGAGCGCAAAGGCCTCAGGCCAGCAAAAAAGTTGATCGTACCGTCTGTGTATCGCCGGGCCGGCGTATGACAGCGGCTTCCTGCTGTGATAAAATCGTTCGGCTATCAGGGCCGTTTGCCCGGGGATGGGCTTCCCCGTTCAGCGGCAAAGTGATTTCACGATGCAATATTCATTGATTGGCTTATTCCTGCTGGTGCTGGTGCTGATATTTGCGCACGGCGTAGAGACAGTGCTCGGCTTTGGCGCCTCTATCATCACCATGGCGATCGGCGTCTACATCCTGCCTCTAAGCACTATGATTGCCGTTGTCGCCATGCTCGGCCTGCTGCAGAGTATCTGGCTTATAACCCGCTGGTTCCGTTATCTTCAATGGCGGGTCCTTTTGATGAAGATACTCCCTGCTGCCGCCGTAGGAATGGCCATCGGCATCTACTACCGGACGCAGGTGGCAAGCATCCGTCAACTGGTTATCGTCTTGGGTATCTTCATCATGGCTGTCGCTATCCTGGAAATAGTCCTTATCTATAGGACCAGGGCCGCAGGCGGCGCTCTCCCCTGGTATCTGGGGTGGCCGATCCTTTTAGTGGGCGGCATAGTCCACGGTATCTTCGCCCTAGGCAGCCCGCTGGTCGTGTACTACTCGAGCCGCGAGATTAAGGAACCCGGCCAATTCCGGGCCACGATGTCCATGCTTTGGCTGATGCTTAACGTTGCGTTGGTGGCGAGCCTGTCCACGGTCGGGCAGATCAACCTGGATACTCTGACCATAACAGGAATAGTGCTGCCCGGGTTGCTTGTGGGGATTTTCGTGGGGAGCCGTATGAAGTTCCGGCCCCTTCCTTTCAAAGTTCTGATTTATTTACTCCTTTTTGTTGCAGGCCTCCTTATGTTTGTCCAGCAGCTTATCGCTCAATGACCGTGTTCCCTCATTTTGCTAAAATTAAGTGCTTGATCATTAAGTGTGAATATAGATATGACTAAAGATACCCGCAAGTTAGTCCCTGCCGGCCTCACTTATATAGCCGATAACATTAACGCCAGTGAAAATATCCTGGGCCTTCCCAGGAACGCAAAATCGAAATGGGCGCATGGGGTGGACTTCCACAAAGGTGCTCCGACCATATTCTATGCCGGCTGCGGCTACCAGTATTCGTCCATGCTTGAGCCGCTTTCCGCCCTGGTAAAAAAAGTAGATCGTATGTCCATAAATCCCGACCTGCCTGTTATATTGGCTGGCCTGCCTAAAAAGATGGGAGTGGATGTAGCGGGGCTTTACACCAGGTTCATGTCGAAAGAGGAGGGCAGCGACGCCCCGGTATTAAGGGATGCTGTCAGGGTCCTCAAGGCATTGGATATTGAACTTGGCTACATGGGAGCGGATGAACCCTGTTGTGGCGCTCCGCTTTATCATATGGGTCTGAGAAATGAATTTACCGCCAACGCGGAAAAAGCCTGTGAAAAGCTCAAGTCGTCCGGTGCCAGGAAAATAATTAGTATCGTTCCATCATGTACCCATGCGCTGCGTAACCTGTTCCCGAAAACCGTACCCGGTTTTGATATAGAGGTCAGGCATTTTATAGAAATCGTAGCCGGGAAGATCGGGCAAGTGCAATTAAAATACCCGCAAAAGGCCAAAGTGGTTTACCATGATCCCTGCCAGCTGGGAAGGTACATGGGCCTGATTGAACAGCCCCGAAAAGTTCTCCGGTCGATTTATAACGTTGAGCTGGTCGAGACGGACTGGACTTCAGGCGAATGGTCGACCTGCTGTGGTGGAGGTGGGGGGTTCGAGGCAGTATTTCCCGATATGAGCCAAACACTGGCGACGAACCGGGTTAAGGAATTGGCCGAAACTGGCGCCGATATTATCGCTACCCATTGTCCGGGTTGCCTGATGCAGCTTAGAAGCGGGTTAAAACAGCTTAAAAAGGGTAATATTGAAGTCGTCGACCTGGCTACTTTGATCGCCAGGTCATTACCGGAATGAACACAAAATAATAACGATGTCTATTTCTAAAGATTACAGAAAAGAGTTACGGGACGCCGCAGGAAACGAGCGTATCAGGCTGGCTCTCTCGCGTGCCATCAAGAGCTACCGGGAGAATACATATAACGCTCTTAAGAAATTCCCGCATACCATCAAGATGGCGGAAGAGGTCAGGCTGATCAAAGAGCACTCTGTTCACCACATGCTGGCGCTGGCAAGACAGGCCAGCCAGAGCATAGAGGAGAATAAAGGCAAGGCCTATATAGCGAAGACGGCTGAGGAAGCGCTGGATATCATCAGTGGGCTGGTGGGGAAGGGAAAGTTGGTGGTCAAAGCCAAGAGCATGACCGCCGAGGAAATCGGGCTGAGGGAGCACCTCGAAGAATTGGGTAACGACGTTTATGAAACTGACCTGGGAGAATTTATCATCCAGAAACTCGGTTCGCGTCCCATGCATATACTGTCCCCTGCTATCCATGTGCCGCGCGAAGATGTAGCGAAGCTGTTTTCGAAGATCACCGGTGAGGACTTGTTGCCGGATATCCCCAAACTGGTGGAGGTCGCACGCAATCTACTGCGTGATAAGTACTTCAAAGCCGATGTCGGGATCAGCAGTGCCAATGTTGTAGCCGCTGATACAGGTACGCTGTTCCTGATCGAGAATGAAGGCAACATACGCCTGGCTACCAGTGCGCCTCCTGTGCATATTGCACTGGTGGGTATGGAGAAACTGGTGCCAACCCTTGATGAAGCTTTCAAGGTAGCCCAGGTCACATGGCGGTATGCTAATTACAGCATACCTTCCTATGTAAGTATGATTTCGGGACCCAGCAAGACCGGTGATATAGAGAAGGTGACCACTTATGGCGCTCACGGCCCCAGGGAGTTCCATGTTATTTTCATGGACGCCGGCCGGACCCATCTCGCCAAAGACCCGGTATTAAGCCAGGCGCTCTACTGCCTGCGCTGCGGCGGCTGTCTCTATGAATGCCCGGTTTTCGGACTTACTGCGGGACATTTTGGAGATAAATATTTCGCCGGTATAGGTGCAGTCTGGGCCGGCGCTGTTACTAAAAACCTCGAAAAAGCCTCCTCTATGGCTTATACCTGCCTTACCTGCGGCCGGTGCAAGGTAAGGTGCCCCATGAAAATCGATGTCCCCGAAATGATCCTCGCCCTGCGCAAGTCCATCGCAGAACCTTAGTGCCGATATCAGTTTTCTTCCGCTGGGTGTCGTCCCTGCGTAAGACGGCTGCGCCGTCAAGCGCCTTTTTCAGAGACGCTAAACACGCTCACCCGCCTGATAACGGGAGAATCACGTGAAAGGTGCTCCCGTTATTGACTTCGCTTTCAACCTCGATGTTGCCGTGGTGAATTTCGGCAATGGTCTTGGCGATCGATAGACCGAGACCCACTCCCACGTCTACACCCGCATGCACATGGTGGGCACGGTAGAAACGTTCAAAAATATGCGGCAGGTGCTCGGGGGGGATGCCAATACCCGTATCAGAAATATCAATTTGCGCCATGTCCATTCTCTTTGTGGCACTCACGGATATCTTCCCGCCTATGGGAGTATAGCTGATCGCGTTCTCCAGAATGCTGAGGAATAATTGCCTCAGTTTCAGCTTGTCCCCTTTTACTATGATATCGTCCGGCAGGGCGATTTCAAACTGGATGTCCTTCTCATTGGTTAGAACCCTGACATCCGAAGACAATTCAGCCACAAGCGCGCCAAGATTAATGTTTTCAAAGTTTAGCGCTTCCGTAACGGCGTTACTTCGAGCAAAATAAAGCACCTTGTCTATCAAAGACGACATATAAGCCGACTCCTGAGAAATCAGCTCAAGGGATTTCTTGTATTCGACCGGTTTTCTGTCCCTGCTTAGCGCCAGAGTGGATTCAGCCTCGATTACCGCTAACGGCGTACGCAACTCATGAGAGACGTTGCCAGTAAACTGACGTTGATGGATAAAGGATGCCTCAAGGCGTTCAATCATCCTGTTCAGTGTTGAGGCCAGCCTGCCCAACTCATCCTCGCTCTTCACATCGATCCTCCGGCTCAGATCGCTGCTTTCTATCTCCTGCGCTGTCCGGATAATATTGTCGACCGGCTTGAGCGCCCTGCTCGCCAGCAACAACCCGCCTGCTCCGGCTAATAAGATAACAATCAGCCCGGACAGGCCGAGGATTTCCCTCATTGTTCCTAACGCATCGCCGATCCAGGCAATTGATCTGCCGACGATAATCACTAGCTTACCCTTTGAACCTGCGTTAAATATAGTGGCATACAATCGGACCGGCGTCCCATTGGTCGCAATGTTATCTGTATACAAATCCGCGTGGCCATATGCCTGCCTTGCAAAGCTGTCGATGTCCGCAAATTCAATGTCTGCGCCGTATTTCTTGAGCAGGGTTCCATCGGAACTGTAAATCAGGACGGCTTGATTCTGTAATTCTGCAGCCCGTTCATCGATGAGATCAGTTTCCCCTTTCTGAAGCCTGTCTTCTGCAGCTGTCGCTACGTTTCTAATAAGATAGTCAACGTTGCTGTGCATACTATTGGATAAAAGGATATAGGCTATCCCGCCAAATGCAAAAAGCAGGACAACTATAACTCCCAGGTACCATAGAGTCAGGCGAAATTTGATCGTCCTGAACAATTTCACTCTACTGTCAGCCTGTAGCCCGCCCCTCGCAGTGTTTGAATCATACTCTCTCCCTGTGGCCCATCGATCTTGCTGCGAAGTCTTCGAATATATACATCGATAATATTGGACATGTTGTCGAATTCAAAATCCCAGGCTTTCTCTTCGAGCATCGTCCTGGTGATCACCACATTTGGATTCCGCATAAAGTACTCCAAAATTGAATACTCTTTTGCCGTAAGCTCTATCTTTCGCTCCCCCTTCCGTACCTCTCTGGTCAATGTATCCATTACGAGATCGTGGGACTGCAGTGTGAGCGTCTTGGATGACATTTCCCTTCTCAACAACGCACGGACCCGGGCCAGCAACTCGCTGAAGGCAAAAGGTTTGACCAGGTAGTCGTCGGCGCCGGAATCCAGCCCTGTTACCCTATCCTCAACTCGGTCACGTGCAGTAAGCATCAAGATAGGTACAACAACCTTTTTAGCCCTCAATTCTCTGCAGACGTCCAGCCCGTCCTTTTTCGGGAGCATCAGGTCGAGGATCACTAAATCATACGGAGTATTTTCAATTGCGTACTGCCCTTCTTCGCCGTCATGCATCGTATCTACCGAGTACCCCTCCTCGGTAAGGCCCCGGTCAACAATATCGGCCAGCCGCCTGTCATCCTCGACTATCAGAACTCTCATAACCGCTTCTCCGTAAATATTTCTGCTTTTTCGATTGGTCTACTTGGATTATATAGTGTGCTGCCATGAATTGTACAAGAGCAACATTAATGCAACATGAAAATATCATTATTCACATGGACAGAAACTGCATCGGAGCCGCCTGGTCAACTCATAATGAAAATAATTCTGGATTTCAGGCGGGCCGTAATAGTTGGAGAATTTGGGAATCAGCCCTGTTATTCATCGCACGTTAAGGTTTTGTTCATAACCAGTTCACTTAAGCTTGGTAAACTTCGTTTATATGATGAAAAAGAATAATGCGGGGCTGGCTAATACATATACTTGTTATTGCAGTTATTCTCCTAATTATGGGGCTGCTACGCAAGGTTTTTCATCTTTAATTAGTGAGTCCCTCCATAAGCGAGCAAAGGCCATGAAGTCAATATTAAGTATTATGTTAGGTATTATAAAAAGTGATTGGAAAGTGCGCTTTCTCTTCTTGTCCATGGTGATATGTGCTGGCATTATCATCACTATGATGATAACGCTTGCAAAGATAATTTAGCCATTCAAATATAGGAGGTAAATATGAGAAAGGTCTTATTGGATAAAGTCTTAAAGGTAGGCCTACTTTTGCTGGTAGTTTTGGCCTTAGCAACCGGATTGGCTGTTCCTACAATGATGGCTTCAGCTGCCGGCCCGGAACCAGGCACCGAATATGCTTCTACAAATCAGGATGCCACGAGTGTTCAGGGTAATATTTCAGCGATTTCCGGTAACTCGATTACTATCACTCCCAGCAATGGCAACTTCCCGGTTACTTTAACCATGGATTCAAACACCAACATCGATTTACATGGTCTCGACTCGTTAGCTGTTGGGCAAGATGTTATTGCAGTTTACAATAACCAGACGATGCTAGCTGAAAAGATAACGGTCAGGATATTTAATATTGCTCCAGGAATAGATTGATCTACCTGGTAACGATGGTGGATGGGGCGGAATTCATAATAGAAACTTCTGAAATCGTCTTTCAGCGAGAGGGGCATCAATGCACCTCTCGCTTTTGTCACAAAGATCCGGGTCGCCCCGATTTGCTGTGCCTGCTATCAGAGCAATAATTATATTTACGCTTGATCCTCATCTCGAAGTCTGCCGCAAGATAGCATAGCTGAACACATATTTTACCGCTGGAAGAAGATATATATAGGGATGGGCGTGGTTGGGGTGGGACGGTTGAGAGTTCTGGAAGAAGAAGGATCAGCCTGGTTATTCATTTCACCTTCATATTGAGTTCATAACCAGTTCATTTGAGCGTGGTAACCTTCTTTCATACGACGAGAAACGACAGTGTCCGGGTTTCCGATGAATGCTTTAGGGGACTCAAACAGCGAAAGAAGGTGAGTTCATAAATGCCCAGAATAGAATACAGATTGAAAACATTTCCAGAGTTGGCCATGCTAAGGCTGCAAGGAGGAGGGCCGGGACTACTTCAGGGGAAGACGATGGCCCAGGCAGTAAGCCGGGGCGTACAAGTCTGGATCCAGCAATCGTCCACCAGTAACGGCCTCTCGATGCCTGTCATTATAATCACCGCCGCATGCGTTTTACTGGCCATCGTACTGATACTCATTGCGCACCGGCGGCAGAATTATAATTGACCGATGCGCCGGCATTCCGCTGTATTCTTTGCGCCAGCGGGTCTGCGGAGATATTTAATGCCCATATCATAGAGTCAATAGTCACTCAATTTCAGGAATATTAGAAAATCTCTTAATAATAAGCAAGCTGCTACTACACATGCGCTGCCCAACGGAGTCCCGATGTGATGTGGTTTCCGAAGGTGAAAATTGCGACTGTTTGGTATATTTAAGACCAATGTCATCGTGCGACGCAATTAACTAACGCGCAGAGGCCAGAGCAACATGGCGATGGGAATGAGCAGGAAGAGGCCCAGGCTCCAGTAAGGGCTGAACAAAGAAGAAATCATCGTCGCTAATGCCACAATCGGAATGATAGAGACACGCCAAATGGAATGCCTTACTATCCGTTCCTCCAGGTCACCGCGCACCAGCCGGCGGCCGCTGGTAGCATAAATCCAGTTTATCAAGAACATGAAGCCCAGTATCAGGATATTGGCCGAAAAGAAAATGTCGGCAACCATGTTCACTCCATAGTCACCTTCTATAGACGTAGAAAACGGGACGAGCGCCACAAACATGAGAATCAAAATATTGATCCAGAGATGCTTGTTATCTGTGCGCTGAATATAATGGAACTGCTGATGATGGAGAATCCAGAAAATAGCCAGCAAGATAAAGCTGACTCCGTAATCCAGGAAGTCGTATAGCTGGCCTGACAGCATCTTTAGCAGGTTCTCGGGGCCACGGTGAACAGATTGCGGAAGATTAAGATTTAAGACCAGAAGTGTCATAGAGATGGCAAAAATGCCGTCCGCAAGGGCCTCAATGCGTTTGGTCCCCGGCAGACTGCCATTATCGTTCGAATCGGACATTTTTAACTCCTGTTTTTTCTTGCATTTCAAATGGAATTCAAAAAAGGTGTGTTTAACGGTATCGATTAAGTAATCAGATATGAATCTTGCACTGCCACGAATTCTACAAGATAAAGATTAATGTAATGTGAAAGAATATTGCATACACAGAATGATGGGCTTCGCTCAAGCATTGGTAGTGAGAGCGCAAATTTGGGAATTAGCCCAATCATTCATCTCACGTTCATGTTCGCTTCATAATTAGTTCACTTGAGAGTGATACAGTATTCCCAGTCGACAAAAAAGAATTTGTTGGGTCCTCGTGGTAAATACAGGGGACTCAAACAGCGAAAGAAGGTGAGTTTACAAATGCCCAGAATAGAATATCGATCAAAAAAATTTCCGGATCTGGCCAAACTTAGGCTGCAAGCGAGGGGACTGGGACTACTTCAGGGGAAGACGATGGCCCAGGTGTTCAGCGAGGCTCTACAACTGTGGATCGACCATAACTACATCAAAGAGATGAGGGCCAACTGAAGCAGCGCCAGGACAGAGTAATCGCAGAACCATGATAACGATAGCAATTTGTACGTGTAACCGGAGGCCATAGCGGCAGACTTTAAGAAACAAGGTCCCATCCAGGTGATGCGGGGAATGTTTGGAGAGACTGTATCATAGGAGGTTAGCATGAAAAATGTATTAGCGATGGCATTGGCCGGGGGTCGGGGGGAAAGGATGGGACCATTGTGCGACACAAGGGCAAAGCCGGCCCTGACTATCGGCGGAGATTTGAGGGTCATTGACTTTGGTTTGAGCAACTGTATCCACTCAGGTATTAAAAACATAGCGGTTATCACCGGCTATCAGGGCGCCCAACTCGCGCGGTATGTTACGTCCTGGGCCGAGTCTAATAACGGACATTCCAAGATCCACATTTTGGAGCCAAAGAATGCTACGTATTCGGGTACTGCTGATGCCGTCTGGCAAAACATCAATATAGTAAAACGAAACGGCTTCGAATGGATCATCGTATTACCGGCGGATCACGTTTCCAAGATGAACTTTCAAAAGTTGCTCAAATTTCATATAGCCAGGCGAGCTGATGTCACTGTTGCTGTAGCCCGTGTGCAGCCGGAGAATGCCCATAGGTATGGTATTGTTGCTTCTGACGCCGATGGAAGGGTACTCGAATTCAAGGAAAAGCCTCCCATGCCGGCAGGGAATCTAGCAAGCATGGGAATATATGTTTTTAATAGGCAAGCGTTGCTGGAATGCCTGGCCAGTGATGCCTGCGAGCCGTACTCCCCTCACGATTTTGGCTATTCGATTATGCCCGCAATTGTGAACAAAAAAGCAGTATACGCCTACCCTTTCATGGGCTTCTGGCGAGACATCGGTACGGTTGAGTCCTACTACCAAACCAATTTGGAGCTTATTGATAGATTGCCCCTATTGAACGTAGGCAGGAAATGGCAGATGCCAACCGCCGAGCACGGCGTAAATATCTGACTCGATATACAGCGGATACTCGTTGGTAAATGTCTTCTGGTAAACCCCTGCAACTTGCTTATCCTTGAAATTGCCGTTGTTACCCCAACCGCGCTCCCAATTGTTCGCTCGCAACCACTCGCCGACTGTATCATCACCACGAAGGAATACTGCGTCTATGGGCGGAAGCACAGG
>JBEKCL010000065.1:0-15977 GCA_050014895.1 Dehalococcoidia bacterium | reverse complement strand
CCGTGCCCGAAGAGCTTTATCTTGATCGGTTCGCCATTGCCATATTTCTTGTAGACCTGGCATGTTTCGCAGATGCTGGTGTCACGCCCGGTTGCGCCTTTGTCATCCAGTTCGCAGTAGGTCCCTTCGATCTCCCAGCAGGGCAGGAACTGGTATTTTGTAGCCGGGCATTCACCCTTGATCATGTCAGGACAATGGCTCTTCTCCCAGCACGGTACCTTCTCAGTCCAGTAATTCCTGGTCTCTTCCTCTAACGCCATTGCTACGAAGTGGGATAATCCCACTTGAACAATATACCCACCGGTTATATAATTCAGTCATAATGACTAACGTAATAAGAGATTCAGATTTCGAGAAGATCGCTGATAGTGTAAAGCCGGATGCCAAAAAACGGATAACTTTACACAAGGTGCAAATGCGGGAAGGTGTCACTTATCACGTGTACAGTAACAGCATTGGACAAATTATACTGGACCCGCAAGTAACTATTCCTGCTTCGGAAGCGTGGCTATTCAATAATCCTGATGCTCTTGAATCAGTCAGGCGTGGTCTTTCTGATGCTGCAAAGGGCAAAGCATCAAAAATCAACCTTGATACCCTATAAGGCAATATATCTTGTTCGAGTTGTACTGGACAAGTGAAGCAGAGAAGGCTTACGAGCTTCTTAAGAATAATGCCTCCCAAAAGAAACATTACAATTCCGTAAAAAAGACCATTCAGTTCCTTGCAAGTGATCCCCGGCATAATAGTCTCCAAACTCACGAGTTCATGAGTTTAAAAGGCCCAAACGGGGAGAAGGTTTATGAAGCATATGCAGAGCATAAAACACCCGCAGCCTACAGGGTTTTCTGGTATTACGGCCCATCACGTGGAATGATCACGATTTTTGCTATTACCTCTCGTCCTTAGCGTCCGTCCGCCCTTAAATCTACACTCTCTTAACGTTTCTGCGACCGGCAGTATTGCCGGCTGTGTATTTTCTATCTTTTGCTTCTGCCGATTGAAAATCCACGAAGTTTGCCAGGGCCATGGTCATATACTGGTTCAGGCTGACGTCCTGGACAGTAGATGCGTTGATTAATAGCCTGTGCAGCGAAGGTGGAATCCGCAGGCTGATCTGACCGCTGTATTTTCTTGCGACAGGTTCCGGGATTTTATTACCTCGTTTCAAGTTGGATTCTATCCATTCGCGCTTGACCATTTCAATTTCTCTGATAGCCTCTTCGGGAGTATTTCCATGGATCATGCAGTGCGGGAGTTCAGCCACCCTGGCAACATAGTACTGCCCCTTGCCGTCATCCCATGTCTCCAAAATTATGTTGTATGGAAGCTTGTTGTAATATTCCAGATCTTTGTTATTCTTCATTTCATTCCCTTCACTGTTTGTCCATTCTTTTTCTTGTGGTTTTGCTGATACTGTCGATGATTTCGATCAGGTCTTTTATATAACAAAGCTTGACGGAATTTTCCCTCTTGTAGGGCAGGGTATAATCGCCGATTATAGCCAATGGATGATTGCCGCCCTCCTCAATATATCCAAACAACCGGATAAGCGATTCAAATTCCTCTTTCGACACATTTCGCGGGTTTTTGCGGACTTTTTCCAGGAGCTTTTCTTTTCTGGTCAATCATATCTCCTGCGTTCTTAAAAATGGTAGCATATATGCTACCACAGTATCAACCCTTTTTGAAGGATAAAATAAAGAGGCCGGATTCTAAATACGGCCTCTGTGTGATCTGAGTCTATGCTTTTTGTCAGGCTACTTTCTGCAACCCTTTGAGGGTTGTGTTGATGCCGTGTCCGAAGAGCTTCATCTTGATCGGTTTGCCGTTACCATATTGTGGTATCGTTTGGTGAAGGCGTCTGATTTAAACAGGGAGCTTGAAAGGATGGAAACAGAAAACATTGGAGCGTATTTGGCGAAGTGATGCTGTTCATCCAGGGCGTGTTCTTCTGATAACCAGACTTGGATACAGTAAAAAACCAGGTGCCGGCTGCTCCAGTAATGGTCACATAGCCGCTGGGATTTGTTGTCTGTGAAAAAGAGGCCCCGATACCGTCTGTGCCGGTTACCAGCACGCCGGAAAGAACCTTACCAGTTTGGTTGTCGCTGTCATATATATACAATTTTATAGTCACATTTGTTGCAGCGTTTACAATTTGCGACGGGAAAAAGGAGATTGACAAGATAACACAGAGTAGCAACAATATGAAAGCCATTTTGATAAATTGCACCTGAATCTTCATGTTTTTATCCCACGATCTAATTATACTGCCCTGGATCGTAATATAAATAGGCAATTAGTCACATTTTAATAGTACTAACGTCATTAGCAATGCGGATGTTATCAAATTATTCCAGTAGCTATAATGCCATTATAGTTATGTGTTAAAGAATAAAAAAAGAGGCCGGATTTTAAATCCGGCCTCTGTGTGATCTGAACTCAATGATTTTTTTCAGGCTATTTTCTGCAACTCTTTAAGAGTGGCATCGATTCCGTGCCCGAAGAGCTTTATCTTGATCGGTTCGCCATTGCCATATTTCTTGTAGACCTGGCATGTTTCGCAGATGGTGGTGTCACGCCCGGTGGCGCCTTTGTCATCCAGTTTGCAGTAAGTTCCTTCGATCTCCCAGCAGGGCAGGAACTGATATTTTGCAGCCGGGCATTCACCTTTGATCATGTCAGGACAATGGCTCTTCTCCCAGCACGGTACCTTGTCAGTCCAGTAATTCTTGGTCTCTTCCTCTACCGCCGTTGTTACTTTGTTGTTCTCCATTACTTTCGCCATTGTCTTTGCCTCCTATTTTTATCCTTTGCTTATTTTGTTTTCTCTTTACATTACTAATTTAACATGCATTCCGGCGCAGTCCATCCGTCCCAAGGCCTAAATTAATAATGCGCAAAAGCGCATTAATGAATAGAAAAGCCTAGGCCGAAATGCTTAGAGTGGATAGTTAATAGAAGATTCGAGAGGGGAGGACTTTAATAGACTGGTGCCTGAGTCAAAATCCAATATTTTACACAGGCCGGCATATGAAAGGGCCCTCCCGAACTAGTTCGGGAGGGCCCTAGACTATCTCGGTATAAGATCTATGCCGCCAGCTTCTCTTCCGCTTCCGCCAGTGTGGCGTCGCCGACCTTTTTGAGATTGGCGTCAAGGTCTATGCCTTTGCCTTTGAGGTAGGCTCTGCGGCTGAAATACCAGATTGCACCCAGTGCGAACACGCCCAGCAGGATAATGATTACCCATGGTACCTGTGTGGGGTTGCCATCCTTGTCCATCATGTCTAGCACTATCCCCATGAGGAAGATGAAAGCAGATGTGATCACTGCTCCCAGGAAGGTGAACCACCTCCAGAATGGGTTGAACTTGGTAAGGGCCTTGGCATAAAGGGTGGGCATTCTCTCCGGTATCTTCAATACGCACCACGCCAGTACGATCTGGATCACCATCACTGCCAGCACCGATGCCAGTGCATATTTATCAATAGTGGCCGCTATAAGTATGCCGATTATGCTGATGACTGTGGCAATGAGAATAGCAACATCAGGTGACTTGAATTTGGGATGCAGGTGCGCCACAGCTTTAGGCAGCAGTCCGTCCCTTGCCCAGGCCACCAGGTCACGCCCGCATGACCAGATGAGGGCGTTGATGGTCGTGAGTATGGCCCCCATGGCTGCTATAAATACGACGTAAATGCCAATCCCGGGCAGCATTCTCCCGGCGTCTATCATCACGGCAGTGCTGCCGATCTTGGCCACCTCTTTCCAGTTCATGCTGGCTACCAGGCCATAAGGCTGTATGACGTACAGGAAGAACACTATGACGAATGCAATGATCAGGGCTAACGGCAGCGTGCGCCGGGGGTTCTTTACATCGCCGCCTATATCGGCCAGCGCCAGCAGCCCGGACCAGGTGACGCACCCCAGCACGACAACTACCATGAACATGATAGGCCCGTTGGGGAAGAGCGGTACCATATTGGCTGGATTTGCATTCACTGCACCTGTTATGCCGAAGATAGTCATGCCGATCAGAAGTAAAACGAAAAGTATAACTTGCAGCCAGGCTGCAAAGCTCACACCTATGAAGTTGATCACCGCGAAGAACAGGACGATGGCGATGGCCAGCACCCATGGTGGCAGTGCGAAGGCCGGGTTAAAGGATTGGATGAAGGCAATTACATACTGCGAAAAACCAACGGCCATGAGCACATTACTTGCCAGCAGCGCCAGCACCGCCCCAAAGGCCACGATGCTTCCCCACGCCGCCCCGGCTATCCTGGTCACAGTAACATAGTTTGCTCCCGTTACCGGCAGGGTCCCGGTCAGCTGTATTTCGCAAAGCACTATGAAGATGGACGGTATACATGCCACCGCCATCGCCAGGAAAACGCTCGGCCCGGTCATGCCCACCATAGTAGGCAGCAATATGAATATAGCTGCGCCGATTACCAGTCCCACTATCATGGCCACGGCCTCGAGAAGGCCAACCTTCCTCTGCATGACTTCATGTTTCTGCTGTGCCAATTTCAACCTCCTAAAATAAAATTTGGACTTAAGTGGTGTTTTACGCCGGCCGTTTATTCCTCGAAGCCGGTGATTTTCTTGGTTCTTTCCGCCCAGTCGACGCCCTGTTTCTTTAGCCACCTGACCCGCAGTAGATAATAAATAATGAAAAGGGCCGTCAGTCCGATCAGGATGCAGACCATTAAAACCGTGTTCTTGTAATTGAGCATGACGCCGATAATGAATGGGATGCTTGTAGCCGCAGTGACGATGGCCAGGACTATCAGCCAGGGCCTCGGTATTTTGATATAGGCCTTGTTGTATTCTTCAGGAAATCTTTTGGGCAGGTTAATCACTACAAATGCTGCTATAACCGTCATCAGCAATATCCCCACGGCCGCCAGCACTCCATAGAAATCTATATCTATACCCGCAAACTGGAGGAGCAATAGTAGCATGGCCAGCAGGAAATACAACCCCACCGACCGTATTGGCGTGAGCGTACGCCGGTCTACTTTGCCGATGCCCGCAGGCAGCAGGTCGTCACGAGCCTGTGAAACAAACTCACGCGGCAGCGCAATCGCCCCGGCGTTCAAGGCGGTCACCGCCGCGAAAAGCGCTCCAAATCCGATAAAGGCCACCCATCCGGGGGCAAGGAACGTGTTAGCCGAGTCGAGCAGTGGTGATTTCATCTTCATCAGTGCGTCATAGTCATAGGGTATTGAGCCGGTGAATACCGCGCCCACCAATATGTAGATCACCAGGACGATCAGCCCGCCGATTATCATTGATAGAGGTATATTGCGCTTGGGGTTTTTCATTTCCTCGCCCATTTCCGCAATAACCTGGAAGCCCATGCAGGCGCTGTAACACAGGACGATTGCCATCACCATGCCCGTGACTCCCTGGGGAGAGGTGAATGACAACTGGATGGGATTGTTGAGCATGAAAAGTCCGACGCCGGCGAAGACGCCAAGTGCAATCAGCTTGAGCACAACCATTACGATCTGGACCCAGTTGGCGATCTGTAACTTGAAGAGATAGAGTCCCATGAACAGGACCGGGATAATGAGCGACAGTATCTTGATTTCAAGGTCTTTATCGATGCCCCACGACCAGAAGGCTGCAATGTTGCCGGCAAAGCCGATGCAGACGAAGCATGATGTAGCGGCCCCGCCGATTATGGCCCACAGGGACGTAACACTGCCGATTAACGGGTTGGACAGCCGGCTGGCCAGCAGGTAGCCGATGCCTGCACGTGGTATGGCGCTGGCAGCCTGGATGATCGGTATCACCCCGACGGCCGAAATGAACATGGCGATAATGAAGGCCAGCCAGAGTGCATGCCCGGCTGATGCGGTGATGGGCGCCAGTAGGGCAAAGATGCCCATGCCGATGATGCTCCCGACTACAAGCGCTACGCCGCCCCCCAACCCGAAGGCACGTCCCAATCTCACTTCGCCTGTGTGCGCCGATTCAGCTTTTACCACTCGCCGCCTCCTTTAGCAATGCGATATTTTTGGGAGGGATTTATTTTAGTGCGATTACTTCGATTTCAACCGGTGCGCCTGCCGGGATACCCTTGACCGCTACGCAGGTGCGCGCCGGCGGATCGCCCGGGAAGAATGTTTTATAAACCTCGTTCATGGCATCGAAGTCGGCCATGTCTCGCAAATAGACCGTGGATTTCACAACTTTATTCATGTTGCTGCCCAGGGCGGTAAGCCCATGCTTGATATTGTTCAGGGCCAGCTCCGTCCCCCTCTTTACATCATCGGTGACCACTGTCCCTTTATCAGTATCATATGGCAACATGCCGGAAAAGAAAAGGAAGCCGTTGGCTTCGATTGCATTGGAATAAGGGCCAACCTTTTTGAGAAATTCAAAATTGTGAGCTTTCTTGTCCATACAATCCCATCCTGCTAAAGAATTGAATTGAATTTAACATCAATGATACAAGCTTTGTCAATTGTGTATTAGAGGCGTAGTCTTTCAGATACGACAAAAATATTTTGAAAAATATTGGCGATCCTGGCGCGTGCAAGGGATGCGTTGACATCCGGACTTTCATTTGCCAATATTATTAATACGTGAAAAGGGGGACCGGCTATGGATTTGGAAGAAAAAGTAATTTTAATCACTGGGGCTTCATCGGGAATAGGGAAAGCAGTGGCGCTGGCGCTCAGCCATAAACATAACCGCATTATTATAATGGCCCGCCGCAAAGAGCTGTTATCAGATGTAGCAAATGAAATTCAAAAGAATGGGAGCGAGGCCCTGGCAATTGACGGGGACGCCCTTGACGAGGAACAGGCGGCGAAGGTTGTCCAGCAGGCAGTCTCAGAATTTGGCCGGATCGATATCGCACTATTGAATATTGGTATCGGGCCTTCCCTCAACATTGCAACGGCCTGTCCCGGCGATATCAAGCAGAACATGCGCATGAATTATGATACGATGGTCAATTTCTTCTGTCCGCTGGTGCAGCAAATGAAAACGCAGGCTTCGGGCGGGATCATTGCCAATACCAATTCACTGGCAGGATTTTTGGGGATGCCGACGCAGGGGCAATATTCAGCCGCAAAAGCAGCTTGCCGCATTTTTCTGGATACCGCCCGGATCGAATTGAAACCGTTAAATATCAGGGTGCTCACGCTTTGTCCCGGTTTTGTGGTCACGGAGAGAAATAAGCACCACGGACTTCCCAAGTCTTTGACCATGAGCATGGATGAAGCTGCTCAACATATCTTGAAAGCGTTGAAATCCGAAACCAGGGAATACCTGTTTCCTGCTTCCCTGAAAATGGCAGTTGTGGTTGGACGCTCTCTTCCCCACTTTTTGCAGGAAAAGATCCTGTCCAAAATGGCAGATTGATGGTAGGGGCGGGTTTAAAAACCCGCCCAAAATCTCGCATAAATAAAGGCCCTGTCCATAATCGGCTATTGGGCGCACCTGAAGGAACGCCCGTACGAAGCATTTGATGGCTGGTGGTTGCTGCTCGTACCTGCGACTAGGAATGCTAAATCCCTCTCTTGGTCTGGTTCGTCCTGGAGGCGTTGAAGATGGCTGGACACCTTATAACAAATGATGCTTATCGTACCCAACGACATGGGACCCTGGATCTAACCACTGGCTTGTTCGTCCTGGGGATGTTGAAGAGGGGCTTTAACCCCTATTAGAAAAATAAACCCTCTCCCTTGAGGGATAGGGTCAGGGTGAGGATGACACCACTTGACAATAGTACGGATGTTCTATAACATAGTAGTACATGTGTGTTAGACAACACTAGGATGGAGCCAGGAGGAATACTATGCTGGGAGAACTGCATATTAAAAATTTTGCTGTAATTAAGGATATGGCGATGTGCTTCGTGCCCGGTTTGAATGTGATCAGTGGGGAGGAAGGCAGTGGTAAATCACTCCTGGTTGATGCCATGAGCCTTTTGATGGGGGCGAGGGCGCCGGCCGGTTTGATTCGCAGTGGGACAGTCTCTGCCCGTATTGAGGCGATCTTCTGGCCGGCCGGTGCAACGGTGGACAGGGTGAACGGGATACTGGAAGAGGGCGGGATAGATCCTGAGGCCAATAGTATGGTGCTGGTATCCAGGGATTTTCAGGAAGGCGGCAAGAGCGTAGCGCGTGTTAACAACCGGGCAGTGCCGCTGTCCCTGCTTAAGCAACTGGGCAGGCATCTTGTAGATATCCACGGCCAGATGGAATATCTTTCCCTGCTCGACTGTGGAAACCAGTTGAACCTGGTGGATGCTTACGGCAACCTGATGGAACAGCGCCGGGACCTGCGGAAAACAGTCGAGGATTTGAGATCAAAGGAAAAAGAGTTGGCTGCCATGAACGGTGTGGAAAAAGAGGGTTATGCCGAGCTTTTGCAGTACCAGTTGGAGGAAATCGACCGGGCGAAACTTGAAGAAGTGGATGAGGAGAAGATGCATGAAGAGAGGGACATCCTGCGCAGGGCGGAAGCTATCTGCGGCGGATGTATGGAAGCTTACGGGAACCTGTATGGGGACGAGCGCTCGGCCTCGGTGATGATTCACAAGACACTGACCAGCCTGCGCAGTATCAGTTCGGTAGACCCCGCATTGGCGGGTTATAGGGAGAAATTGGAAAACGAGTTGGCTGGCATCGAGGAGATTGCCAGGGACCTGCATGACCATGCTGAGAAGATCGAGAACGGCCAGGAAAAGCTGGAAGAAATCGAACGTAATATAGAGGCATTGTCTATATTGAAACGAAAATACGGTAACACTATCGAAGCTATACTGGCCTTCCGCAGCAAGACGGCTGAAGAGCTTGATGCTTTACAGAACGGGCAGGCAAGGCGGGCCAAACTTGAAGAAATGAAGCAAAGCTTGAAGACTGAGGCCGGCAGAAAGGCCGAAGCCCTGTCGCTGGCGCGAAGACAGGCCGCTGAGCAGTTGATAAGACTGGTTAACGAGGAGCTTTGTGAGCTGATGCTTGAATGGGCCAAGTTCGATATTATGCTTTCACGTAAGGAAGATGTCAATGGTTTAAATACCGCAGGCGGAAAGTCCTACGCCTATACGGCGGATGGGATAGATAAGATAGAATTCCAGGTGGCTACCAATCCCGGCGAACCGATGCGTTCCATGGCTGCCATTGCCTCCGGCGGCGAAACGAGCAGGATCGTCTTGGCCATAAAGAGCGCTCTTAAAGTCGCCGACCCCATACCCACGCTGATCTTCGACGAGATCGACATGGGTGTAGGCGGCAGGAGTGCCGACTCGGTCGGCAGGAAGCTGGCCACGTTGACCAATTTCCACCAGGTGCTATGCATAACGCACCTTCCGCAGATCGCCTGCTTTGGCGATAGTCATTTCAAGCTGGTCAAGGAGATTGATTCCGGCAGGGCGTCTACACGGGTGGAGACGATTGAGGGACAGAACAGGTTGAAAGAGCTGGCAGCCATGCTGGGGTCGGAGCGCAACAGCGGAGTGATGCTGAAAGGCGCAGAAGCTTTGGTAAAGAACGCTGAAAAATGGAAGAGTGGGGCCAGGGAACTGGTAGCCGCTTAGTAGATTTTGTGATTCTGGAAAATGGGGGCGGGCCGTCATTCCCGCCCCCGGCCTCCGGTTCCTAATTAAAAAACAATAATTATCGTCACCAATGACGTGGGACCTGAACTTTAACCACTGGCTTGTCCGGCATGGGGGCGTTGAAGTCGGTTACGAGCTCCTCATAAAAAGCAATAATTATCATACCCAACGACGTAGGAGATCTGGACTTTAACCACTGGCTTGTTCGGCATGGGGGCGTTGAAGAGGGGCTTTACAGGCTGTCTAAAAAGTCCACACCTCGATCGTGTGTCCGACCGGCTCTTAGCATCAGAAGCGCCACTTATTGGACAGCCTGTTTAGCCCCTCTTAGTAAAGTATCACCCTCTCCCTTGGGAGAGGGCAGGGCGAGGGTATATATCGCCTAATATGATTTCTTATAAATTGAAATAATTGCATCTTTATCCAGGGTTACCGGGTTCAACTTGACCCAAAACCCTGTCTTAAGGGCGTTCTCCGCCAGCTTATCAAAATCTGCTTCCTTTACACCGAGACCCTTTAACCTGATATTCATGCCGATTTTCTTCAGCCATTTCTCGGTGGCGGCTATGCCATCACTTTCCCCGAACACGTTTTTGCCAAGTTGCTTGAACCTGTCCTTTCGGACGGGTTCCGTATATTTCATCCACTCGATCAAAAGCGCGGCCAGACCGTCGCCGTGAGTTATATCGTATTCACCGCTGAGGGCATGCTCCATGCCATGCAGCGTCATCATACCGCTTCCTCCCCCGAGGCCGGCAAACTGTGAGCAGGCTATGGTGCTGGCCCATGAGATGCGGGAGCGCAATTCCAGGTCGTCCAGCTTCTTCAACGCGAGCGGTAAGGCATCTACCACCGTCTTCATCGAGGACTCACGGATCGAGTCATTTATCAGTGTTGAGTCCCCGGCGGTGATGTAAGATTCAACCAGGTGGCAGAAGATGTCCACCCCTCCCTGGGCGATTGTTTTAGCCGGCAGCGTCAGGGTCAGGACGGGATCGACTATCGAGACGCGGGGGTAAATCGCAGGGTGGTTGATGACAACCTTTTCATGTATTTCCCAGTTGGTGAAGACTGCCCCGTTATTGGCCTCCGATCCGCTGGCAGCTACAGTGGGCACGAGTATGATGGGGAGCGCCGTCTTGCTGCTGGCCTTGTTCTCGTAATAGGCGAAGATGGGGTCGGTCCCGCCGGCGGCCAGCGCCAGACATTTAGTGGCGTCCATGACACTACCGCCACCCAGCCCGATCACAACATCCACGCCGTTCTCGCGGGCAAATTTAGCACCATCATCGATAGTGGAAGCACGCGGGTTGGGTTCAACCTTCTCGAATGAAACCCACTTGACGCCGCTATCGTCCAGGTTTCGCGTGACCTTGTCGAATGTCCCGGTGCTGCGCATGCTACGGGAACCGGTAACGAGAAGGGCTTTCTTTCCAAGTCGAGCAGTCTCTTTTCCTAGCTGGAGCAGGCTGTCAGGACCAATGATGAATCTAATCGGTAAATAAAATCTGCTTATCCCCATCTAAATACCTCCAACTTTCCTGTAAGCGCAGGGTGTCCCAGCGCCGCTAAACGACTTACAGGATATTATCACAGAAGCGGGCAGAATAGAATACCTGTATTGCAGTCAGCCTGGATTATTAACCGGCGGCCTGGCCGTTTGAAACCACGTGGTTGCTGAGGGTACCGATCCCTTCTACACGTATATCGACGGTGTCGCCTGCTTTAAGGGGGCCGATGCCCTCCGGAGTGCCGGTGGCTATGATATCTCCCGGCATCAGCGTCATGATGCTGGAGATGAAGCTTATCAGCCTGGGTACGCTGAAGATTAAATCGCTGGTGTTGCCGGATTGCTTGATCTCGCCGTTGACGATGGTTTCCAGCTTCAGATTGTCAGGGGATAGGGAGGTCTCTATCCACGGACCGAAGGGAGCAAATGTATCATATCCCTTGGCCCTGGTCCACTGGCCGTCCTTTACTTGCGCTACGCGGTCGGTCACATCATTGAAGCAGGTGTAGCCAAACACATACGAGGCAAAGTCACTCTCCGGCACGTTTTTCGCGATTTTGCCTATGACCACTCCCAATTCGCATTCATAATCGATCCTCTCCGGGTTGGGGGGCAGTATGATGTTGTCCCCGGGGCCTATGACTGATGAAGGTGGTTTAATAAAAAGCAGGGGTAGGTCGGGTAGCTTCTGCTGAAACTCTGCTGCATGCGAACGGTAGTTGAGTCCCAGGCAGATGATCTTGGTCGGCTGGCACGGGGCCAGAAGCTGGACCTTATTCAGTGGCAGAATGTTGGATTTGAGAAAACGGAAACCGGCGGTTGGTTTTTCAAAGGGCGAGTCGTGGTAAACCCTCACCGTCTCCCCGTCGATCTTGCCGTAGGCTATCTTCTTTCCGAACAGAAAACGTACTATTTTCATACTATTAAACTCATTATTATTATTTTACGGGGCCGCTTGCCGATTGTTGCATGGTCTTACGTTCGTCTATTGAAAGCATACAGCCGCTGACACACGCTTTCTTGCAGGCGCCGTCACAGGGTTCAATATGCACTGTCAGGTCGGCCCCCTCCAGCTTCTCCCGTATAGCGGTAGTCATCTTTTCGGTTATTGCGTGCGATTCACTCACCGTCATTTTGGGGTCCACCACGATGTGAAGGTCAATAAAACGGGCAGCCCCGGATTTCCTGATCCTGACGCGGTGTATCGATCTGACTGTGGGATATAGGCCTTTCAAATAGGTGGAAAGCCACATCAGCTCGTCGGGTGGTGGGCTGGTGTCAATCAGGTCCTTGATGGCATCTATTGTCAGCTTAAGAGCGGCGCGGCAGATAAGTATGGCCACTGCTATAGCTGCAACAGTGTCAAGCCAATTCAGGTGCAACTGAGGGAAGAGGATGCCGCCCAGCCAGATCAGGGCCAGCCCCGCCATGACGCCGGCAGACGTGTAAATATCGGTCCTGTGATGCCAGGCGTCGGCGATCAGCGCCGGGGACTCCGTCTTTTTTCCGACAATGAATAGCAGCCTGGCTACGATGATGTTGGCTATGACCGAGAAAAGCATCACGCCCACACCCCAATCAATGGCCTCCAGAGGGGCCGGGTTGATCAGCTTGTAGATAGCCTCGTATATGATCCAGATAGCTGCTATGAATATCAGCAGGGCCTCTGCCAGCGCCGATATGTCTTCTACCTTACCGTGGCCAAAGGGGTGTTCCGCATCGGGCCGCCTGGCGGATATCCGCACTGCAAAGAAAGCTATGATTGAAGCTACGAGGTCCATGGATGAGTGGGCCGCTTCGGAGAGCACGGATATGGCTCCGGTGGTGATACCTACTACCAGTTTCAGTATTACAAGTATGCTGTTCGATATTATCGAGAGCAGGGCTACCGCAGTTTTTTGTTTTTGTTTTTCCATTTTTAATTACAAAACTCCGTGGGACTGAAGTCCCACGGAGTTAAATCCGCTGCTTTGAGCCCGACTGCACTCCTTATTTTTGATGGAGCCGCCTGTTCTACGTGCTTGTATTATAAGTAGTTTCGAATTTTATCGTCAACCTGCATTGGGATATATACAGGCGTAGAGACATTTTAGAAATATCTATAAAGCTGTCCAACCGGGTCCGCCGTGAGGTAGAAAAGCGATAGCTTTTGTGATATTATTGCTTAAAAATAAACACAGATGCTCTTCGAGTTGGAATCCCTAAACCTCCCCGGCATGGGACCCAACCGGTGGGCCTGACGGCCTCAAAGGTGAAGGTGGAAACGCCTCTGCCGCCCGAGCTTGGAAAGGAGAGTGTGAATGTCTGGTGGCTTCGTTTCTTTTATCAGGTATCTGCCATTGTCCGGCTATTTCCTTTTAAATCTTTAAATAAATAGTCTTTTCCCGATGACGATGGCAGTTCAATAACTTCTTGCTTAGTCGGGCAGTTACGTGTGGATAAAGTGGTTTTCTTTGCTCATAGCTTGCGTGACATTTAATGTTTTTTTAACAGGGCCATAACGTATTTTTAAACAGGCATCTATAGAATTCAGTGTGAAGTGTCAGCCGGCTACCAGCGAATTTATGAAGGGGGTGATATGTATTGAAAGAGGCCGGGGCAGATAGTAAGTGCTGCCAGGGGTTCTGGAAAGATAAATCCGGGCCTGATATAAGGCCCTGAAAATATTTTTCTTTACTAATTATCAGGAGGAATAATGAGAATCAGGTTTCCAGGCATTCTTGGTATTTTTTCAGTTATCTTGATGGTTGTTTCCTTTTTAATCCCGGTTAATATTGCAGTCCCCTCAGCAGTATCCGCTGACCCGGGTATTATGAAATGGGACACTATATCAACGCCGGGCTCCTATCCGACCCAAAACGACATAATCAATTCCTTTGGCACGGGCGCCAATACCGGGCAGGGCTCGGAAATCATTGACCTGGCGGCAGGCAATGATGGCACTACACTAATAGCAATTGACAGGACCTGGAGCGGTAAATATTATTTCAACAAGATTTACCGCTCGGGCAACGCTGGTATCAGCTTTTCAGGTTCCCGTGATACTATCATCAGGCGACATCCCCTGTGGGCCGCTTCTGGCTCCAACCGCGATATATATCAGGTAGTATTGGCCCCGGATGATCCCAAATTTATTGTGATATCTACAAGCGCAGCCGCAAAAACGGCCGTCGGCTGGAATCCGGGTGGTCCTGTATGTCTCTGGATCAGTGTGGATACCGGCCAAAACTGGGACCTGGCCTATGATGGGACAGCCTCCGGCGCTTTGAATGCCGGCGAGACCATTCGCGACATCAACGTGTCCATTGATTATGGCGGCAAGCGCGATATCGGTTTCGTTACAACCAGCGCTGCTGGCGGGCGCTGGTTTGTCAGGCCTTCAAACGGTTTCACTGGCTGGCTTCAACAGCTTAATGCTGATGGCACTGCTGCCGGTACAACTGTTGACTCAGCAGCATGGTACGAAGCTATCAAGTTTTCACCGACTTACAACGGCGACTCTGCCATAGCTCTGGTTTATGCAACCTCCACTGCTACCTATTTCCAGGTGGCATTACGTGACCTCAACCAGAACACCACCCTCCAGTTCGCCTATGGCGCACCTGGCGTCGAGGTCAAGAACCCGGCTTCAGCCGGCTTGTCTTCACCCAGCTATCTTCAACTGAACAACGTCTGCCTGCAGCTCCCGTCTGACTTCTCAGGCCAGTCTTCATCGCTGCGCAGGGCTTACATAAGCCTTGACTCGTTTGGAACGGCCGGATCAAAGACTGCCAGTTCCTGCGAAGACGGCATCTACAGGATTGACGACACTACTACCTATGTATTGATGGACACCACTTCCATCGGCGACAAGTCCATCTACAGCATCGCTTACTTCGGCACCTATGCATCGGGTAAACTGCTGGCCGGCGAGCGCATGGGCTATCCGTGCGCGGCCACCGTCCCGACATGGTTCACCGATTCACCGACAACCTGCCCGATACCCTGCTGGTACCCGGCACTCAAGCCGACCACCGGCGCAGCTAACCAGGGCACTTGCATGGTCGGCAATAAAAACGGCTTTGGCAGCGCTATTGTTGCCTGGAATGCCGATGGGTCACTTGGCTTGACCGCAACAGGCTCGCTTCCCAATACAATATATGCAACTACAGGATCTGAATTCATTTCCGGCGGAAAAGTTGAGGTTGCAGGTACTTCCGCTGCCCACACTGCTGGTGTCGCGAATTGGTGGCAGCAGACGGGGGCTTTTGACGCGCGCACAAATGACGAGTCAGCCTTAGCAATTTCACGCAACAACGGTGAGACCTGGAACCAGATCGCATTGATCGATACCACCATTGACTGGTTCAACGATGTGGTGGCTTCACCAGATTGCACCACTATTTATCTTGCTTCCGTAAACCGCAATCTCGCCATTGCTGGTATGTGCAACGAGTTTGACAGCGTATGGCGTTCTACCGTCAATCCCAATGTAGCTGCTCCAATGCCCGCAGTACCCCCCCTGGGAACTTACTGGGAGCGCGTGTTCTGTCACACAACTTCCGGCAGCTGCGGCGTAGCGCAGACCGACCTCCCGATACTTCGCGTCGTCGAATCTTGCACTGACAAGAAAGACGGCGAGATCGTCGGCTGGGCGGCTGAAGATGCTTATGCATCAGCATCAGGCGGTGGCGTACTGGCCTGGTCACCTGACTTCGGCGATTACTGGGCCGTAGTCACGCCCAGGGACCCGGTACGAGACTTCACGTTTGAATCAAGCACCATCATTTACACATTAAGCCCGATCGGCCTGGTCCAGAGGCTGCCGTACACCGGCACCGCCTGGTCCACCAACCTTCCGAGCTATGACACCACCATGGGCACCGGCCACACCATTGCGGC
>JBEKCL010000064.1:0-16102 GCA_050014895.1 Dehalococcoidia bacterium | reverse complement strand
ATCTTTGATTGACAATGTCCGCAATAAACTAAGCCGCTCAATAATACCCTGGCAGAGGTAATCCCCATTCTCGGCTTTCTGCTTGTGGTTATTCTACCCTTTATTACTTGTTGATTCTTCTCCCATACTGCTTCAGGAATAATGACTAAGCTTTCTTTTATCTCAGGACAAACAATTTCTTCTTCTGTTGCACGGCTAAACATTCGAATAACGCCTTTATACACAGGGTTATTTAATATATAGGTAACAGATCTATATGACCAACCGCTCGGGTTTTTTGCTATATCTCTATGATGCTCATTAAGATATGATGCAATAGCTCTTGCTCCCATATTATAGTTTATCGAAAAATCATATATAAGAATAACTATCTTGGATGTTTCAGGATCTATTTCAACATCCAGAATATATCTTCCTTTAAGGTTTTTTGATCGATTATCAACCAGCCTATAGCCGTAAGCAAGCATCTTTTTCCCGCCGCCTCTATATCTTCCTTCTTTTATCAGAATAGTTTGATAATCTGTAGATCGGTTACTAATCTTAATACTCTCGTTTTCATTCGTCCAGAAACGAATATATGTCAGCAGCTTATCTACCTGGCTCTTGGTGCTGATTATCCCCTCATTCACGCTAACTACAATAATATTTCTCTCATTGAGATAACTAATTACCAAAGGGCTTTCGTCTGATGTCCTGCCTATTCTATCAGAATAGTACACCACTAATATATCAAATTCTTTCCGATCCGCCATCCCCTTAATCCTCTGGACAGCATCTCTATTCTCCATCTTTATCTTGAAACCGGATACGCCACCCTCGACAAATTCCCTGATTAAAAGCATACCATTTTTTTCAATAAAATTATTAACAATGTCCCTCTGGTAAGGAATGTCATTATCATCTGTCGTTTGTTTTGCGGTTGAGGCCCTTAGAAGGCTTACGGCTTTTAGTCCCCTGAGACTCGACATCCTTTCATTAAGCACGATATCATCCCTTCGCCAGATATGTAATAGTGTTATGTACCAGCAATATTGTAATTATAGCACTACATTCCATTTATGTCCACTACTAACCCACAAACATTTCCAATATAAGCTGAGATATGTTCTTAAGAATATGCTGATCGTTGCTACCATCTTTAGCAAATCTTAGCTCTACCCATATCTTAAATTCCTGATCAAACGTCGTCAACACAGGTTGACCATCCTCATAAGTCAGCTTGTATCTGATGCCATGAACCATGATTTCTTTCTCAACAGGATACGTTGGATATTCTAGTAATACAGCTTTTTCTAACATTTTCTCCTCCAAATTATGTGCATAATTTGAAAATCGGAAATCTCTCAATAAAATCAAACAGAGTTGCCTCGCTTGTCAAGGCAACTCTGTTTTTAGTTCAGCATTACTCTATTCAAAGGTCACATCCGGCACTACTCCCCGGGCGTCAGTCACCAGTCCCATCTCCCCATAAAAAAGAATATAGGAATTCTTCGCCAGCACCTTCAAAAGCACTGCCCCCGGCCCACTGCGTGGAAGTGGTTCCCTTCATGGCCGGTCAACTGATTTTAACTACGTCAACATGCCGGTTATCCGGAGCTATCCCACCCGCATACCTTTCACCATTGGATCTTGCTGCTCTTATCGCTTCTCGTTTCCTCTCCCCCAGGGTAAAGGCGCTCTGAAGCGACGGCTGAAAAGAGTTGCTGGATACATGGCCGGATCAGGTTCTGGGGTTTCGTGCGTAGTCCGTCTTCAGGGTTACCCCCTCATCAGGCGACAGCTTGATAAAGCAAGCATTTAGTTGTCAAGATTCCGAAAACTCGCGTCTCTCGCTTCTGTATTGCCTACTCTGCTCTGTTTGAAAGCGGTTATCGCGTTGCTCCTGGGGCAATGACATCCGCATTCGTTATTTGTTCAGTTTGTGGGAGAAGCTGAAGCGCCAGCTTTCATGCGGGGCACTGTGGCTACCCGCTACGCCCATTCGGGCGTTTCGGCCGGTTGCCGTCCGGCCTCATCAGGCAGGTGTGATTACGCAATGCAACGACGTAACCTGGCAACAGTGCTGTGGAATTTACGGCGGCGGTGTGAAGTTCCCATTTACGCCCTGGCGCCGTACTTGGTTTGGTTGTCGGCGCCGGTGGTATTGTGACGTTCTGTCACATCATTGGGTAAAAAGATACCCTTCTCATGATGCCGGCTCCTTTCTTGCTTGCGTGAACAACTGTTATTTATATAATATGTGATGCATATTCACATTGTCAAGGGGGTATAATAAAAATAGTTGCTCATGATCACAAAATGGATTATTATTGAAATCGGGGGGTGAATGTCTTGCACATTTACTTTGGAAAGCGCTTGAAAGAATTGAGAGAGGAAAAACAGAAGACCCAGGAAGATATAGCTAAAATAACTGGCTTTGAACGGTCTACCGTCGCCAAGTGGGAGACTACTTCTACTACTCCGAACGCTGAAGCGCTTGATCTATTGGCCACTTATTTTAATGTTTCCGTTGACTACCTGTTGGGCCGTACTGATGCTCGCGACGAGAGGAGACACTCAGCGGATAGGCGGAAGCTTTCTGTTAACTGGATGTTGGACAGAGACGATGAATTGGCGCAAGAGCATTCCGGGGATGTGCACGGAGCAAACGGGAACCGGATGATCGGTCCCGAGCTGGCATATTCAACCGGCCTTGAGGCAGCTGCGAAAGCGCTTGGCTTCGAGCTCGACATTGAAGTGCTGGAGATCGCTAACGCAGCACCCCCCAGCGACGTGGCCGCCATACTTGGCCTGGCCAAAGGCGAGCAGGCATTAAAGAGTATACAGATTCAGAACATAGACGGGGTTCCATTAAGGGTCATAACATCCTGGATGCCGATAGATCTATTCGCTGACATAGTTGATCGCCAGGGCAAACCTCTCTACGAAATGCTTGAGGAAACGAAAGGAATTTATGCTGTCAAAGTCGAAGAGCGCATCAGGTCATCCAGCATGACGGCTGAACTCGCAAACCTGCTCAAAACTGATCTAGGCAAAAGTGCCTTGGAAATACAGAGGGTCGTTCATGCCGACATCGGCAGGATCCTCGAGGTATCGTTTATTGTGGCCGCGGGGAGGTTGTGGGAACTGTCATACACATATGCAGCAGGCGGAAGGATCAGCGCTCCTGATTGGATGTGGCTACGATATGCACCGGCGTGATTTGCAATTTGTATGGTACGAGTATCGAACAATTCCATGAAAGATGTGGAGTTCCACGGTATAAAGATAGTTTTGAGAAATTCTAGGCAAGCATCATCATTTGAACGGAGGGTTCGAACATGTACTTGACGTTTCCGGAGGCAGTTCCAGGCTTGACGGGTCCGAAATTATCCTCGATCGACCTCTCTTCGGATCTCTCTCCGCTTCCGTGGTCTCAGGCGTTGGTCTTGGTAGGCAGGTAAAAGCTTTGTTTGAAGAAAAAGGGCTATGCGCACCCATCGCCTCCCGGCTGTCTCAAGCCTATCACGGCCTTCCTCCTGGCATCCTCGTGTATTGCCTTCGCCTGCCGCTGCTTCTCCGATGCATCCCCAGAGATGCTGCGCTCAAAAAGAGTAGTCAGCATATACTCAGATGTTCCGGCTGCAATAGTCGCTTTTGCTCCCAGGGCGGCCAACCGGTTTTCGGTGCTCTTGAGCTCGGCTCTGATCGTTTTGCGAATCGCAGTGGTGATCGTATCTAATTCCTGTGCAATGATCTCAGTGCTAGCTCCCTGTTCCAACAGGCGTCTAATCGACTCAGCAATAGACTCCTCTCTGCTTGCGGCCAGACTCTTGATCTGATCATATAGAACCTTGGGCAGTCGGACATTAACTACGTGCTGTTTCAATTTTGATCACATCCTTTTTATTTGTAGTCATATTTGTAGTAGACGTAAAGCCTTGATATTAAAGGCATTAATCACGGATAGTAGTCTGCTGTGACTACAAAAAGAAAAAACGTAGTTTAAATGCACTACGTTTTTCTTATAGTCCCCACCCGGCTTTGCCGGGTGTGTGTAGTCGTGGGCGATATCGCCCCTTATCCTGCATTCTTTTTTAGAGATAAATCTGTACTCGGTTTGAGGAGCCGATTAGATCACTTTTTTAGAATAAATATCTTTTTAAAGTGACCAGGTTCCGCCGGCATCGCTTCTTGAGCTTCAATACTCCCTCATTGCCTTGCGGCAAAGTATTCTTTAACGAAAGCGGGAGCGCCGATTTCAGAAAAAACATATTCTGTTTTGTTATCAAGAATATTATTTGGATATTATTGAAGTGTGGAAATTGGACTTGGACGCAACGCACATTTTTGTGAGGGATGGGGGCGCAGAATGTTATATCGCCCCCATCCCTCACAATATTGTTCCTTTGCTATTCAGTGCGAGCCCCAACAAGAGGCGTGAGAGGTTCTAGTTGCCGACTATTTTGTAGATGCAGAGTTTTGATTTTCTTCTGCTGTAATTCCCCCTACTTTTCCTGCGACGATATTGTATTTACCAATAACAGTTTTTCCATCAACAGCATACAGAGGGATTTGTTTAACATCACCAACCTTAGGATTCAAGGCTACTGCTTCCTCTGGCGTTTTGGGCTGCGTACCATATAGATCGATTGATTTCACGTACCCAATAGTACCGTCGGTACCGCGTGCTAACACTAGATCCGGCTCTGTGGCTGGAGAAGTCGAGTACATGTCAGAGCCGTACGTCTGGCCACTCTGGTTTCTTGGAAAAACTGGGGCAGACGAAAGGCTTTGGATAGGATTAGAAAAGGCTTTAGCTATTGCAGGGCTTATGCTAAACGTCCCAACCACCAGACCACCAATAATGGCAACACCAATTACGAATGTTTTTACCCCAAGCGGCTTTAACCACATTTGGTTTCCCATCATTATCATCTCCTCCTTAAAGAGTTTGATTTGGGCTCTGATAGGTATAGTAGGGAGTATATCCATTACCATTATATGCTGAGGCTATGCCAGAAGAATAGTAAGTGCCACTAGTGTAAATATCGTTAGTGTACGCAGCAAAACTAAGCATGGGCTGACTATTATATTCCCAAGGGGTATTAGTTACAAGCGTACCCGATGAGTTATATAACCTAGCCAAACAGCCCATATATCCCGTTGGTACATTTCCCGACCCCTGGTTTGATTCCAAAGTTTCTGCATATGCTAAACCGCTTCCTGTATAAACTAAAGCCTCGTTATAGTAACTGTAGCCATCAATGGGACCGTAATATATTGGATTACTGTATGCGAGTCCTGCAAACGCTGCAGGTGCACTTGCTAAAATGATACCCACCACAAAAGCGCACAATACCATCTTAAAGTATTTCTTGATCATTGTGAGATCTCCTTTCTTATCTTCAGTTTTTCGCTGTTTGCGTGTTCTTTACAAAGCTCGGGCGTGTGGCTAGAATAAAGTTGCCTGTACCTTTGCCATGCAAAGGAATGGCGTTCTCCCTCGGTGAGCAACGGGGACGGCCTGCTGGTTCACCGGGGCTCTTTTCTTTGAACATTCATTAACCCTCTCCACGAAAAATGGATTGTCATTTTGATCAATTAGCTTCCAACTCCGACCACAGCCAATAAAAATTATAATAGCCGATCTAGAAAAATACACCTGTCAGAAATGCTAGTTTTTTGTTATACCTGTTATTATTGACAGGAGAACAAATGCTTGAATAACTTGAAATTACCTATGATAGCAGGTCTTCAAGGCATAATGAAACTATTTTCAGCTTATAAAACCTGTCGGAAATGCTGGGTTTTTAAAAAACCTGTCGGAAATGCTGAAGGAAATAACAGCACCATATAGAACTTTCCAATCATATTTCCATTTTTTCAAAGGAGGATGGCTATGTTTTCGGAGAGATTGCCCCAGATTTTCAATGCCCTGTTCAGCGATGGAGAACTGAGGAAGAAGCTGTTGGAAAAGGAGGAACCCGTAATTGAGGGGATCGCCGGCAGGGAGGCTGCTTTTCTGAAACAATATTTCAGCAAGCAGTTACTTGCTGCAGATGCCAGCGGTGCGATCGGCAACATAGGGCCGCTTGACTACTGGGCTTAATTCAAGACTGGACATGGTCGAAGCCTGGCAGGAATTGATCAACAACAGGGCCTTCTTATTGTTTAACGGCGCCCGGTTTTCAGACGAAACGCTGGCTATTTTACAGGAATGCTGGGACTATCGCCAGTTGGAGAATCAGAAGAAAAACAACAAGTACGCCCAGTGGTTCTACTTGACTTTGGCGGTCAACTCTCTGTTTACCGAAGATGTGAACCGGGGGATTCCGGCATCGCTGGCGATGGAATTGCTGGCGCTGGCCGCCGACATCCTGGACGACCTGGCCGACAACGACAATGACGAGGTTCCCTGGCGGAGGATGGCCCCTGCCATCGCTCTGCACGCGGGAACCTGTTTTTCAATGCTGAGCTACCAGGCGCTTACAACAATTGATGACCCGCGCCAGTTCAAAGACCTGGCAAGCCTGTTCTGCGCCACCGGCAGCCGGGCCTGCGACGGGCAGATCCAGGAGACCATCTTTCAGAATAAAGAAAACATGGCCCAGGAAGAGTACTTAAAAAGTATTGCCAAAAAATCGGCCAGCCTCACCGGTTGCGCCTGCGAAGCGGGAGCCATAACAGGTGGTGCCAGTATTGAAGACCGGATTTTGATAAGCTGTTATGGATACAACATCGGAATGATGGCCCAGATTCATAACGACCTGCACGACATTATTGATACCACCGGAAAGAGCGACTTCAATCAGGGAAAGAAAAGCCTGCCGGTCATCTACGTCCAGAACGTGCTGCAGGGAGAGCCGAATTGGGACAGAGACGGGCTGCGCCGGATGCTAACTGATACGGGGGCGATCCATTATTGTAATTTTCTATGCGAGACCTTCACATCAGAGGCCTTAAATGCCCTTGAACAGGTAAATGTGCCTACCGAAAAGAAAAAAGGGCTGATGAGCATTGTTGCGCCATAAATCCCTTTTTGCAATATTGATGATTCTTATATTCCTCTGTCTGACCGGCATCAATATCTACTACGTTTTTAAACAACCTTATGCTGGCTTGACTGCCCAGAAAAAGGGTCCAGATTGGATTGTCAGCAAAGTTGATCCCCAAGGAACGGCGATAAGATATGGCGTGCGCCGGGGAGACCTGATCCTGGCGGTTGACAACCGGCCCCCGGACGATTTTTTCAACTTGAAGTGGGGCAATCTTGAAGGCTTCCACAGTATTGAGATCCTCCTGCCATCAGGACAACCGAAAATTATCAGCCTGAATGGTGGGTCATTCGATACTACCTTGGCGGATGATGCGGCGGTTTTACTGCTCTCCGTGGCATTTTTTATTTCCGGTTTGCTGTGCCTGATTAAGTCCAATTGCCAGACACCCGCCAGGGAAATATTCTGGCTGAACATGACCACAGCCGCAGCCATTGTCATCTCGCCCGTCTCCGCCCGGAGCATCCTGCCGGCAACGTTTTTGGAGTTAATGTGCTTCGGCTGCCTATCGTTTTTACTGGTGCAATTGGCAACGGTTTTCCCTGTTGAGAATAAAACACCGGCTGCAAAAAGAGTTTCCGGATTAAGCCTGATTATTTCACTAGCTGTACTTGTCTTTACATTAGTGGGTTTCCTGGTCTGGCCGGGCCTGATGCAAACTATTCGTAGCTTATTGTTTATCAATGCTCTACTAGGATTCGTGTTTAGCATCATGATTATCAACAGATCATTGAAGTCAAACAATTATGGGTTCGTACGCAATCAGATCATGCTGGTGCTGACGGGAATTATTGTCAGTCTGGCGCCATTCCTGTTACTCAGCGCTATTCCTGTAGTTATCTCCGGAGTTCCTTTGATCAGTAGCGAAATAACTTCTATATTCATTATTTTCCTCCCCCTCACTATCGTTTATGTTCAATCAAGCAACTACTTGCCAAGCGCTGGTTATCTGCTACGTAAACTGTCGATCAACCTGATGATCTCTCTACCTGAAGCGGCGATCATTGCCGGTTTGTTCTGGATTGAACTTGGCCATAAAAACCTATCACTATACGGGATTTTTATCTCAGCTTTCGTGGTGCTCCTGTTTTTCAACTCTTATAGTAGGCTGCAGGAGCGGCTGGAGGAGGCTTTTTTCCCGGGCCTGGTTTCTTACAAAAGAAGGCTGGGTCAACTCAGCGACTCCCTGACCGGTATATCAAGCCTGGACTCATTGGGGTTCATGCTTTCCGAAGCGATTGCCGAGAACATGTCCCTGGACGGTGCCCTGTTCCTGCTCAAAAAAGGAAAGGAGATTACAGTATTATCACCGGCGGGAAAATACAGAGACAACCCGTCAGAGGTCGCTTTTCTGAGGCAATACTTTTCAGACCTGAGACATGATCCCCCAGATCATTCCCTGCCAAGGGGCTTCCCGGCCGCTTTTCTGATCTCCCTGTCCAACGATACTTACAGGATCGGTTTCTTTTTAGGTTTTGAATTGCATAAGGCATATTTGTCCAGCGAGGAGGTTTCCCTGGTAGCCACCATTGGAAAACAGGTCTTGTTAGCAGTGGAAAATATCGAACTTATGGGCTCATTGGAACAAAAGATAGAGCAGGAGCAGGAACATGCTCGGAATCTTCGGCTGCTGCACTACGTTTCCCAGCGTAAAATTGAAGACGAACGGCGGGCTATTGCCAGGGAGATCCATGACGGGCCGTTGCAGACGGCTATTCATGTTCTAAGGCTGGCCAGGGAACGCACATGTCCAAAAGTGAATGAAATAGCATGCACTGCCGGGGAGATACAGGGGATTGAGGAAAATATCCAGGACCTGATCTACGAATTGCGGAACGTATGCACGGAACTGCGGCCACCGATCCTGGACGATCTCGGTTTCTTGCCCTCCGTGGAGTGGCTGGTTAAAAAACTGATGATTGCCGAGAACATAGAGATCGTGATGGACGTAAAAGGCTTCGACAATTCCCTGCGCATAAATCGCGATATCGAAATAGCCACTTTTCGACTGATTCAAGAGATGCTTAACAATGCGATCAAACATTCCGGGGCCAATCTGGCGCGGGTGACGATCCGGTTAAACAAGAACTTGATCGTTAAAGTCAGTGATAATGGCCGGGGGTTCGATACTTCCGGCTCTAAAACCGACCTGCTGAAAGAAAACAAGTTCGGCCTGATCGGCATGGAGGAGCGTTTGCAGCAGTTGGGGGGAAGAATGAAGATCTCTTCCAGGCCGGGCAAGGGAACGAACATCTTGTTGGTCATCCCTGCAGATAGGTTGGAGGAAGGGGTCAGAGAGAATGAGAATGGCGGTGCTGATTGTAGATGATCACCCGGTGGTGCTGGAGGGAACCGTCAAAAAGCTGGCCGAAGTACATGATATCGAAGTAGCAGGCACAGCGCTCACCGGGAAGGAATGTTTGAAAAAGGTACGTCAACTGGAATTGAGCCTTATTATCTTGGACCTCAACCTGCCCGATATATCAGGCATGAATCTGATTGAGCAGATATTGGAAATCAAACCTGATTTGAAAATTATCATTTTTACCGGCTACGAACTGGAAGAATACATTAAACCTTGCCTTGATAGAGGCGCCAGCGGATTTATTCTCAAAACATCCTCTTTCGATGAAATGATCACTGCCCTGCATGTGGTGGGTGGCGGTGGAATCTACCTGGACTCTTCATTGAGCCGCAGCTTCTACAACGTGATCAACGGTAATCACCACCCGGGAAGGAAAAAGAGAAACGGCGCCAATATTCTGACGGCAAGGGAGGCTGACATTCTCAAGCTGATTGCCAAGGGCATGCGCAATCAAGAAATCGCTGCTGCTCTACATATGAGCGAGAGAACAGTTCAGTTTCATATCACCAATATGTTTGCCAAGCTGGGCGTGCGATCACGGATTGAAGCTCTCATACGGAGCAAAGCTCTCGGGCTACTGACGGATAAGCTTGGCTAAACTTTCCCTCACTACTGCCTTGCAATACCCGTGGGTGGATATGCGGTTTAGCATTTCAGTTATCGATAACCCAAGGATAATTCACTAGCCTTGCCCTAAGATGATACAGTACTGAGAGAAGTTACCCCGAAAGGGGTAACTGTTTGCACCAAGGCAAATAGAAGCTTTGACCCAGCTACACTTGCTCTGAAAAGTGGGGTATCGATCTATCCCTATTCAACTAGGATGAACGCGTGCAACGTACTTAAAAATCGCTCAATCTACTACTTTCTCAAAATTGTTATTTTGAGTATTGTAACTGTACTTCTGGCCGTTTACTGTAAAAGGCTCGTTTGGATTGATACCCAGACGTGTAAGCGCATCAGTCACTTCGCTTGGAGTGATGTTGTACTGCTGATTCATGAGAGAATTGACCTGGTCTGTCGAAAGCGTTCCTTTATTCATCAGATACAATAACTCGACTACGGAAGTAACATTTTGACCCTGGGAATATTCCGCTTCAGTATATGATTGGGCTGCATAGGCGGCTGCTGCCTGTTCAGGGGTTACCTGTGACCCTGACGCCGGTTCCTGAATTCGAATCGCCCCGGACCATTCGTAACCTCCGCCGTTAAAAATTTGCATTTCTAAGGGTTTACCGGCAAACGTGCCCAGGTCAACTGGTGTGTTCGCAGAGAGAGTGACTGATTGATTGAAGCTACTACCCGAAGCAGGCTTTGACTGCTGATTTAATGTAATGCCAGGTGCTCCCGTTGAGGAAACTTTTCCTATGACCAACTTGCTTCCACCTCCCAGTATTGTGCAGATAAGGATAAAATTCGACATAGACTTTATGGATCCCTTTTGCTACCGATATAATTTTTATTACACGGTTTGTAGCCCTATGGTATGTTTATACCAGTCGGTCTTTTTCGGGTCACGTCGCCGAAATCGACCGACTGGTACACGCGTAGTGACATGCGTAACTTGTCCAGAAAACCATTTTCGCGTTAATTATACCAAATTGTTAACTGAGTGGGGTAAACATATAGCGGATAACCCGGTTGATTCCAGGAAGATACCCAAAACTGGGTAGTCCATTTTTGCTGACATGACTCACCTACAAAATCGTTATACTCAACGCCGCTAAAAGGCAAGTAATAACCATTTCCACTTCCATCAAACAATGCAAGATTAAAACCGCTGAAACCATAAGTTGGAAAAGTGTGCCATGTAACTGCAACACCAGCAACTGTATGGCCAGCTAAAATACCTACATTGGTGAGATCCCAAGTACCAACACTTGACCATACATTTGGATAATATATTGCTATGTCGCTAGGATTAGAGGCACCGGTGGCATATGAACCACCTGTAGCTGGCGCAAAGACCACATAGTTACCTAAAGCAGAATGACCCGTGGAAACAATATGCAAACCTATACCATTGCTGGGGGCGTTTATTGCAGGAGAACTTGCAAACGAGGGACTGCAAAACAAAAACACTGACAGCAACAAAGCTGTAATTAATAAAAATAACTTTTTCATTTTATCGACCTCCTTTATTTTTTGTAAAGTGCGATACGCTGTTTGCAAATGACGGTTGCCGACTTCGCTGTCATTCCTCCTGCCGTAATAAAACGTACTTTTTTTCTGATCGACCTGTTTCTAATCAACCACCCCTTTCACTTATTTACCAGCCAATGAAAATTATAATAGCAAAGATAGAATTTAACACCTGTTAGAAATGCTAGTTTTTTGCGATACCTGTTATTTTTAACAGGAGAACATATGCACGTAATCGCCGAGTCTGATTACGCCTTCAGATGTGATCAGACCCTCATCTTTACTATATGCAGCCTTTTCTGTCAGAACTGTCTCCGGTAGTTGACATTAGCCGGCATCGCAGCCAATTGGCATGTTTTCTTCAAACCTGAACACATATCAATGCTCAGTAAAAAGACTTCCCCATAATCTGGAAGTCTTGTTGTATATAAAAACAGCAGGCTCCACAGCCTGCAAGATGTTTTCAAAGTTATTGGACTCTCGTTGGACTCTTGAAATTTTCGATCCCTGAACTACCGGATTTTACTGGGTTCTTAGGGAACCTTATGGGTGCTAGCCCTTCTGTACATGTGTTCGTATCGATCTCTGTGCTCTTACTCTCCATGCCTTCACGAAAATAAAATGGTCGGGGTGAAAGGATTTGAACCTCTTGGCGCCCCGCTACATCCCTTGATGTCAGCGGGTTTCACGCTGCTTGTCCGCCGATTTGTCCGCCTCATGGTTGTCGTTGGTGATAGCTCTGATGATGCTTTCCCCTTTGCGCAGTTTGTGGCTGTAAATCGCCGCCGTGACTCCGACATTGGCATGTCCCAGCAACGCAGCTACCAGACTCAGACTTTCTCCGGCGTCAAGCAGGATAGAAGCTACTGAATGCCGGAGATCATGGGGTGAAATGTGGGCCAGCCCAGCTTTCGCTAATGCCCTGTCGAGGGCTTTGGCCACAGAGGAGTATTTGAGGATCCGTCCGTTTTCCTGGAAGACCAGGAAGGATTTGACTGCTTGATCCTTTTTGTGCTGCTTCAAGAGAGCGATGGTCTCGTCATCCAGCCTGATCGTCCGTTGGCCGGCGGGGGATTTTGTTTTGGGCTTCAATTCTCTCTTTTTGATATCGGCAGCCTGCCGGATAGTAACCTCATTATGGGTAAAATCGACATTGCGCCAGGTTAAACCCTCTGCTTCGGAGATCCGCAGTCCGGTCACGGCGATCAGGCGCAGGATTGCCTGATGTTTGTAGTTTGGCAGCACGTCCAGCAGCCGGAACAGTTCCTCTTTGTTCAGGGCATAAGGCTCTTCCTGGGGGATGCCTGCTCTTCTCGGGGTCTTCAGGCCGACGGTCGGGTCTCGCGGAATGCGGTCCTCGGCCACCGCTGCTCTCAGCATAGCTCTCAGGGTAGAGTAGATGTTTTTCACCGTCTTATGCTTCAGGCTGTTGAATTGATTCTTCAGCTTCGTCTGCAGCTCAGTAGTGGTGATGGCATAGAGAGCGATGTCTCCGACAAACGGTTTCAACCTCTTGACGTGGTTCACGTAATTTTGGTGGGAATTGTCCTCGATCTCGCCCTTCAGGCGATCCAGCCAGTGGTCCATGAAGTTGCTCAGGTACATGGCGCCCTTTAATGGTCCGCTGGGATTGCAAAACTTCGTTTTGAGTTCAGCTTCCCGCAGTTCGGCCTGCCGATCGGTACCGTGGAAGGTTTCCCGATAATAGTTCCGGCTTCCGTCGGGGTTCCGGCCCAGGTAGATCTCGATCAGATGGGACGCATCCTTGCCCTTGCGCTTTCCTCGTGTCTTTATCATATTGTCAAAGATCTCCTCCCGATTTGCACCGGGTGACAGGTTCAGCATTCGCTACCAGACCAAGACAATCCTTTAATTGCGGTGTTCTTTGATGTATTTGTCTATTGCGGCTTGGGTGAAGCGGAATCGGCGTTCGGAGAGCCGGATAGCATCCAGTTGCTTGGAGTAGACCAGTTCATAGACGTAATTCTTTTTGACACGTAGTATTTTCGCCACTTCGGTGGCTGTGTAAAGCTGGGTCACGTCAATCATCTCCTGGGTAGAAAAATAAAACGGCCTGCCAGCAAGGCTAAGCCGCTATAAGATGCCTTCGAAAACCTAAAGATTGCAGCCCGATCCCTTGCAGGGGGATGGGTGTTTCCGCTGCTTTATGATGCCGAGAATAGAAAAAGCCGGGTTCGCCCCAGCTTTCTAAAATCCTTGCATTATGAAGAGAGGAATGTGGCTCAGCATTTCAATGTTAACGCTCACGCTAATCGTAGCTAACGCATTGGGATCAAAACCTAAAAATGGGCACAAAGATCCCTTTGACCCACATACCCGAGGTGCAAGGACCTCGGGACCGCGCAAGGACGGATTTCTTCAAACATTCCATACCACATGTAAGCAAGCCACATGCGTCATGGAACAATCTAAAAGTATCATGAAGCGGATGGATCTTCAATAGTCTTGTAACAAATGAGGAACAAAGTCCTATTGAACGGGACATGTGCTATTGCTGGCCGCCATGCAGGTAAATGTCCGTTACCTCCGGCCTGCCGTGCCCCAGGTTCTCTGCCACATGCATCTTAGCCTCTTTTATCCGCCACCTGTTCTTGGAGCCGCCGACGCTCCGCTCAAACTCCTCTCTGGCGTATGCGTGGCGCAGCCCATGTTCAGTGATCTGTCTTTCAGTAAATTCCTGCCGGTGATCCCGGATGAATCTCTGGATGCCTCTGATCACCTGGTGGGTTTTCTGTCCCGGCTCCACGAATATCTTACGCTCACGGGTGCCTCCGCGCTCATCCAGGATCCGCTCAAGCTCCACCCGTAATTCCGGGCTTACCGGTACCAGGCGCACCCGGCCACCCTTGCCTTTGATGGTCACATCCCCCTCTTTCAGGGCGTCTTGAATATGTTCAACGGTGAGCCTGGCGCATTCGTGAATACGCAGCCCGGCCAGGTGAGCCAACTCCATGGCATCGACCACGTCCTGACGGCCAAGTCTGATGGCCTTTTCCATCATCAATTGGCGCTCTTCCTCCGTCCATGCCCTGTCCTTACCGCCTTGGGGTGTCTTCTCCATGCCCAGTTCCCGGTTATCAGGAAGCACATTGCGTGACCCGGTAAACTGGTGAAAAAACCGGATCGCCGCCAGGTCGTTCTTTAACGTCTTCTCGGATATCCCCGCCTGACGACGGTAATCCACGTAAGCCCGCAGGTGCTTTGACCCGACGTTCGCCAGCTTCTCCAGGTGAAATTTATCAACGCAGAAATGAAGAAACCCGGTCATGCTGTCCCGGTATCTGAAATGCGACTGCTTGGACATTCCCCCGGTTGTTGTTCTTACTGCTTCATGCCAGGCTTTCTCAAACTGGGCCGACAGGTTTTTGTATGCCCCTTCGTGACCCTTTCCGCCGGCATCTGTTTTTGATTTCCTCGCAGTATTTTTTGTCATCGAGCCTCGCCTCCAATTCAAAGAGCGTCTTGTTTTCGGGCAGTTCGTACTTGTGCCAGGGAATTCGACTATTCCACCAGCGGATGATCGAGAAATAGCGGAGTATGGTCTGCCCGCTCAGGCCCAACTCACGGCAGTGTCTGGCAAACGCCGCCACATGGCGGGGCTGGATATTGCGTATATCCTCCGGTCCGAAACGCTCCGCCAGGAAACGCAAGAACCTCGTGTATTTGCGATACCATTCCATACGATGCTCATAAGATCCACCCCTCGCATAGCAGGCCACCCTTTCCACAAACTGCCGCCCCAGGCGGTCAAGCACTGGATCGCCTGTAGACTCCCAGGAAACGCGTAGCATTGACATCACCTCTCTCAGTAACTTCTATTCGGATTTGATATACACTGATCGGGATAGGCATGAATTTATAAAACCTGTACCAAAGCACAGGTTGTCAATAAGAAAAGTGCTATTGAAATGTCAACTAAAATGGCATACTGGCAGGCCGGATCCTGGCTGACTGCTGGCGCGGGAACACGTGCTTGCTGTGGATGGGCAAGTCGTGAATCCGGGGGCTTGTGGTCACGTCCTATTACTCTTGGGAAATAACATCTAGACAATTTGTCTGGTAGGAAAAATGCAGCAAATTGTCGAATCCCGAAACATAATGGCAACCGCTGGGATTTGTTCAGCATAACGGATACCAAAATTGTTCCTGGCGTTCAGATAAAAAGGGCTTTCCGGATTATCGTGTTGTTGAGAGCTAAAAATACCCACAAACAATCTTTTGGGCCTGTGTTGTTGCATCATTCTCAATACCATTATTAATAAATATTACCATTTGATTTTTTGGAAATTCATCTTTTTATCGACATGATTACGACTGCTAGCTAGTTGTTTCACCTGCAGTCAAATAAATCCATGGTAGCAAGCCTGGAACAAAGAAAGGGGGGTCCTTTTCCCCGCTCCGGCGGTAAAAACAGACCCCCCTTAGCTTTTGATGCCACTGTCTTTTTTCCAGGTACAATTTCAGGAAATTCCCGATCATGGCGCAAGCTTCCGCCCCGGTGGCGTCTCCCTGCGGCCGGAAGCTGCCGTCCGAGTAC
>JBEKCL010000063.1:0-16195 GCA_050014895.1 Dehalococcoidia bacterium | reverse complement strand
GTATGGCGGCATTCATCCCGGGGGCATCACCACCACTGGTCAATACGCCAATTTTCTTAAACTGCTTCTTCATCCTGTATATAAGTTAGCAAAATTATATTTAATGTACAATGCGTATAAATACTATTTTGTTACAGCAGACTCCAATGCTTTCAGATAAAAATGTTCCGCATATTCCTTGGCCATCCGGCTGGTATTGAAGAATGGCGAATTGGAGCGCACGGTCTCCTTCATCATCTTGACCCAACCCAGGGGCGTGCCAGTCGCATCAACATCGTAAAACAAAGGAACAATTTTATTTTCGAGCAGGTCGTAGATTGTATTGGCAGTGCGATCATCCTGTTCCTCAAGGTTGACATTTGCTTTCTCTTCTATACCCCACCCGTTATAGCCATTATAAGCTTCAAACCACCATCCATCCAGCACACTCAAATTTAAAACGCCGTTCATCGAGGCTTTCTGACCGCTGGTGCCACTCGCTTCCATCAGAAAACGGGGGGTATTCAACCACACATCCACTCCCCTCACGAGGTCCCTGGCTAAATGCATATCATAATCTTCTACAAATGCTATCCTGCCACCGAACTGGGGATCTTTAGCCAGATTGTATACCTGCTGCATCAGTCTTTTCCCATCTTCATCGTTAGGATGCGCCTTGCCGGCAAAAACAATCTGAACCGGCTGAAGGTCCCGATTTATAATTTTCTTCAGCCGCTCCAGGTTCCTGAAAATCAACGTAGGCCTTTTATAGCCGGTAAACCGCCTGCAGTATCCAATGGTCAAGGTCTCCGAATCCAGCAGGGCACCCATTGCCAGGGGCTGAATTGGAGCCACATTCGACTGCGACCATCTGTGCCTTGCCCTTTCCAATATTGCACCAATGAGTTTCAGCTTTAACCACCGGTGCATGTTCCACATAGCTTGATCGGGAATATTGTGTATGTTTTCCCACATTGATAACTCATCTTGCCGTTTAATCCAATCGTCCGCTAAATACGCCTTAAATAGAAGATCGAACTGGGGTGCCAGCCAGGTAGGGGCATGAACTCCATTCGTTATCGAGCTGATCGGCACATTCTCTTCAGGCAAGTCAGGCCATAGCGGATGCCACATCTTTCTGCAAACCTGGCCATGGAGTTTACTAACGCCATTTGTAAAACCAGCCAATCCCAAACTGAGTACAGTCATGTTAAACGACGACCTATCCGAATCAAGAGTACCGAATCTCATAAACCTGTCACGATCAAGGCCAAGCTGTCCCCAATAGTTATGAAAATATTTGTCGACAAGGTCTATAGAGAAGGCGTCGTTGCCCGCCGGCACCGGTGTATGTGTAGTAAATACTGTGGAGGCTCGTACAGATCTGGTGGCATCATCCAATGACATACCCTTCTGGACCATCTCACGTATACGCTCTACCATCATAAAGGACGTGTGCCCTTCATTGGCATGCCATATTGACGGGTTAATACCCAAAGCTCTTAATATCCGGACACCACCCAACCCAATGACCAACTCCTGCAATAGACGTATCTCCCTGTCTCCTCCATACAGCCTGGCTGAAAGCCCTCGGTACGCCTGGGGATTTTCGTCCAGATTGGTATCCAGCAAATATAGCGTCACCCGACCAAGATTGACCTTCCAGGCAGAAACGAATACAGATATGCTGTCAAGGGGAACAGATACAGTCAACAATTTACCGTCAGGTGCAATCACACGTGAGACCGCCACATTCTTAAAATTCAACTGGTCATAGACCTCATTTTGCCAGCCTTCCTGCGAGACAAACTGGTGAAAATAACCCTGTGGATACATGAAGCCAACACCCACCAACGGTATCCCGAGATCGCTAACCTCTTTGCAGTAGTCACCAGCCAGCACACCTAAACCGCCAGCATACAGGGGTAACGAATTATGAACAGCGAATTCCAGTGAGAAATATGCGGTTAACTTATTCAGATGTTCAGAATGATTTTTAGCAAACCATGTATCAGACAGCGATAGACCAGTCCGATACTCCTCCATGCAAGCATCATATCTGCGCAGATAGTCAGCATCCCCCGCACTGGCCACAAGCTGATGGTAGGGTATCTCGTTCAGTAAAGCGACAGGGTTGTGCTCAGTGGACTTCCATAGTGACCGGTCCAGCTTTTTAAACAGCTGCCTGGCATCAGAATGCCAACTCCACCAAAGGTTATACGCAACCTCGCTAAGTCCTTCAATCCTCTCAGGAATTTTTTGTTTACTTAAGGAATCCATTAAAGAACCCAGCCAACCTATAAATCTAACATCTCACTTTATTGGGTATTGATGTCATTATAATGAAATCACCTTTCACTTTACAAACAACTCTCCAAATATTACTTTGCACACAAATAATTAAACCTGTATACTTAATAGAGTTGCATAGTAAATCATAGCTGATAAGAGGTTTCTTATATGAAGATAAACGTCATGCAGGACGTATTACAGGCAAATGATAGAATTGCCGGGGAAAACAGGCAGCTTTTCAAGAAAAACCGGAACCTGGTCCTCAACCTGATGAGTTCACCCGGCGCAGGCAAGACATCATTACTGGAAAAAACCGCTGAAAAACTGGCGGGCAAATTGAGGCTTGGAGTTGTGGTTGGTGACATTGAGACGACCAGGGATGCAGATAGAATTGCCAAATATAACGTCCCCGCTATCCAGCTTACCACAGGCACAGCCTGCCACCTTGATGCCAATATGGTAGCATCGGCCCTGCCGCATTTATCACTTGATAAAATAGATATACTGGTTGTTGAAAACGTCGGTAACCTAGTGTGCCCGGCCGAATTTATAGTCGGCGAGGACTTTAAGATCATGATCTTGAGCGTGACCGAAGGCGATGAAAAGCCGCTAAAGTACCCGCTTATGTTCCGTGAATCGTCCTTGATGCTGATCAATAAGATCGACCTTTTGCAATATACCAACTTCAATTTAAAAGAGGCCAAATCCAACGCCCGCAAGATAAATCCTGATATCGATATTATTGAGATATCCTGCACTAAAGACACCGGCCTGGATGAATGGATTTCCTGGCTGACTGCTCACTATCAGAAAAAGCTGGGTGATCTTACTAATGCATGAAATGGGCATTGCCCAGAATATCCTGGAAATAGCACTGGAAGCCGCTAAAAGGGAAGGGGCAACAAAAATATCCAGGATCGACCTGGTAGCCGGCGAGTTGCGCGGCCTCGTTCCCATGCAAATGACTTTCTGCTTCGGCATAGTTGCCCAGAACACAATCGCCAGCTCGGCATATTTAAATATAGAAGAGACCCCCGTAACAGCCCACTGCGATGACTGCGGCGCCGATTTCAAGGTAGAAGAATACAAATATTTATGCCCAAAATGCAGTAGTGCGAATGTGAAAGTAACGGGCGGGTCCGAACTGCGCGTCAAAGATATTGAGATAGAATAGTCACCCATTGCCACTGACCAAGCACCGCTTGACAAGCATGATACAATGATTGTTAGTAAATACTAATCTTTACGTAGCAGTCACTATGATGCTGATTATTTAAGGTAAATATGTTCCATAATATCGTGCAGACGTCTAAAAAGAAGTATCTCAGCTTTGAACAGCGTCATCAAGAGATATTGGATGCCGCAATCAGACTTTTCAATGCCAAAGGGTATAAGGCTACAACAACAGCCGTTATTGCTGAGGAAGTGGGTGTTTACGAGCCTACCCTCTATAAACATTTTGAGAATAAAAAGCAGCTGTTTATTGAGTGTTTCAAGGATATTATTGGGGAATTGTTAGACCAGTATAAAGAGGCACGGAAGAAATATAAAGATGATGAAGTAGGATATCTCCTGGAGGTATCTCACATATATATTAGATATATTATGCAAAATCCGCATAAATCTAAATTTATCGTGCATTTATTGGGATACAAGGACGACGCTGATATTGAAAGGGTCTTTAATAGATTTATGAAGGATAGTGTAAAAAATATTGAGGAAGTAATTGATTCCGCCAAAAAGAAGGGAACTATTGATAGTGATGTGGAATCTAATTTGCTTGCAGGGATGTTTGTCACACAGTACTTTACGGTTGTTGCATTGAAGGAATTAATCAAACCGAATAATTTTAAAGAAGAAAAAATGATGAAAATGACGTTAAATCTGCTGAGGATAAAAGAAAAGTAAAAAAATTTATCTAAGGATAGTAAACACTAATTTAAAAATAGTAATTGCTAATATTTTTAAGGAGGTTTGAATGGCGGACACTATCTTAAGTTTGTTTCAACGGCGGGTCGAAAAATCACGGAAGTTGCCTGCGTTACGGTACAAGGAAGGTAGTGTGTGGAAGGATGTATCCTGGGGGGAATATAGCAGGAGGATCGATGATTTCACCAGGGGGTTGCTTTCACTTGGGGTAAAAAGGGGGGATAAGGTTGGCCTGATAGGATCGAATACACCTGAATGGTTTGTTTCGGATATGGCAATCATGACCATGGGCGCAACTACAGTCCCCGTATATGCCACGAATAGTGCTGAGCAGATCGCTTATATTCTGAACCACTCTGAAAGCAAAATATTCATCATTGAGGATATTAGCTATTATCAGCGTATTGAAAAAATCCTGGATAAAATACCTTCCCTTAAATACATTATTGTTTTAACCGGCCCGGTGGATGCTGCATCCGGGATGCTCATATCACTGGAAAAATTCCTGGAAAAAGGGCGTGCCGTTGGTGATGAGCAGTTAAAAAAGGTGCATGAAGCTGTTGCCCCGGATGATGTTGCGGCATTCATATATACATCCGGCACAACCGGCCCTCCTAAAGCGGTAATGCTGACGCACAGAAATAGTGCTGTTGCCGCTGAAAATGTTGGGCGTACCATAAAAATGAAGGCAAAGGAAACCAGGTGTCCCACCTACCTTCCGCTTTCCCATGTTGCTGAGAGGACAGTTAATCTTTATGGCAATCTTTATACCGGGCATGTTGTATGTTTCATCGGTGGATACGCTCAATTTATTGAGAACTTGCCTGCCGTGAGGCCAACCCTCTGTGGTGGTGTGCCCAGGGTATGGGAAAAATTATATGAAGGCATAATGAAATACCGTTCAACATTGCCTGAAAATAAAAGGAAAATGGTTGACTGGGCGCTTAAGACAGGTGACCAATGCAACCAGGCTAAATACAATAAGCGTCCCATTTCTCCGCTGTTAAGTATTAAATATTCACTGGCCAGGGCCCTGGTAATCAACAAGCTCCTTGCTTCGCTCGGCCTTGATAAAGTTGAGATCGTATTTACGGGTGGGGCCCCTACGTCTAAGGAGATCCTTGATTTTTATACATCGGTTGGACTGTGGCTGCAGGATGTATATGGTCAGACTGAAGGGCATGGCACAACAAGCTGGGCAATGAAGGATGATGTCAGATTTGGCTCTGCCGGGAAACCTTATCCGCTGACCAAAGTGGTCCTGGCGGACGATGGTGAAATCCTGGTAAAGGGGGACCATGTTTCCCCCGGATATTACAAGGACCCGGAGCTTACCAAAGAAACTTTCAAAGACGGCTGGCTTTACTCTGGTGACCTGGGACGTTTTGATGAAGATGGCTTCCTGTGGGTGACCGGGCGCAAAAAGGACATCATCATAACTTCCGGCGGGAAAAATATCACACCCTCCAAGATAGAGTCCATGCTGTTGCAATTACCATTCACCGAATATGCGATTGTGGTGGGCGATGGGAAGAAATACCTGGCGGCATTGCTGCTTATCAATGAAGAGACAATCAAGTCCTTCGCTGAGAAAAACGGCCTGGGGTCAAAGAGTTTTAAAGAAATAGTAAACAGCCCGGAACTACACAAGGCTATTGAAAGCCATATTGAGATGATGAATGCCAAGCTTTCCAGGGTTGAACAGATAAAGAAATTCAAGATCCTCGATGTAAAGTTTTCGCAGGACGGCGGTGAATTGACCCCTACTATGAAAATGAAGCGGTTCTTCATCCAGAAAAAGTATGCCCGTGAGATCGATGATCTGTACAAATCGGATGATTAATTAAGCTGTAAAGGAGATCAAAGTAAATGGTGAACAAGCAGCTGGCCAATACGAAACTGGAAGGGTTCGACTTCCCTATTGAGCGGGGCAAAATCAAGGAATTTGCCGGCGCCATATGCGATCCGAACCTGGTATACAGGGATAAGGAATATGCGGTCAAAGAGAAGTTGCCGGATGTGATAGCACCTGTGACTTTTCCCATGACCTTTGTCTTTCACATAGCATCTGAAAATGCCGTGCTGGAGGCAATGCAAAAGCTGGGAATGAACGAACTGACAAGCGTCCATGGCGAAATAGAATTTATCTATGAAAGGCCTGTATACGCAGGTGAGACTTTGCGGGGTGAAATCAGCATCGGGAATATCTATGAGAAACCCGGTAAGCGGGGCGGTACCATGACTTTTGTTGAGCACGAAGTGCGCATTTTTGATCAGGCGGATAAGCCTGTCGTGCTGGTACGCAACGTATTCATAGAGAAGAGTTAACCTATGCCAGCAATGAACAAAATGTATAAGACAAGGATGATTTATGATAGCGAAGAAGTATTTTGAAGACGTAAAGCATGAGGAGCAGCTCCCGGGATTTCAGCATACCATCACGCGCACGCATATCGTGAAATATGCCGGGGCCGGGGGAGATTTCAATCCGATACATCATGACGAAGAGCTGGCCAAATCTGCCGGGCTCCCATCGGTATTTGCCATGGGACTGATGCATGGCGGGATGCTGGCCCGGGTGGTAACGGATTGGGCCGGTGACGGGTGTGTAAAGAAGTATAAGATCAGGTTTAAGGGCATGGTCTGGCCGCATGACACCCTCAGTTTCCAGGGTAAGGTGGTACGCAAGTACAGCGAGAACAATGAAAACCTGGTTGATTGTGTGATTTCAGTAACCAATCAGAAAGGTGAGGCCAATATCGAAGGCGAGGCAACGGTGAAGCTGCCTTCAAAAAAATAAGTTAAGCGGAGTATTAAATGGATTTCAGTTTAAGTGAAGAACAAGTAATGTTTGCCGATTCCGTGGAGAAATTCGGGAAGAACGAATTTGCCCCTACTGCCAACGATCGTGAAAGGAAAGGGGAATTTTCCTATGAGTACTGGAAAAAGTTAGCCGGTTACGGGCTGGCTGGTTTATGTATCCCATCTGAATATGGTGGCGGCGGGGCCAATGCCATGATGACGGTGCTGGGGTTGCAGGCCTTTGCCAAAGGCAGCACCGACATGTCGATTTGTGTGGTTTGGGGTTCTCACCTGCTGCTTTGTGCCATGCCGATAGCTGAGCTGGGTACGGACGCACAAAAGAAGAAATACCTGCCGGGCATGGCCAGGGGTGAAAAGATCGGCGCCATGGCGTTGACCGAGCCTGAGGCAGGTTCCGAGGCCACGGCATTGAAGACAACGGCTAAAAAGGAAGACAATTACTATATCTTAAACGGCAGCAAGACCTTTATTTCCAATGCGCCGATAGCAGATGTCTTTGTAGTCTTTGCCAGCGTTGACCTTTCGAAGAGGGCTGGTGGGATCACGATTTTTATTGTGGAGAAAGATACTCCCGGTTTAACGCTGGGCAAGCCGCTGGATAAGTATGCCGGTCATGCAGCGCCGACAGGTGAAATGTTCTTTGATGGATGCAAGGTACCTGTAGAAAACCTGCTGGGTGCTGAGGGCGAAGGCTTTCAGGCCATGCTGATGTCATTGGGATGGGAACGCATAGCCTTTGCACCCTATGTAGGAATTATGGATGCGGAACTCAATGCCTGTATCGAATATGCCAAAGAAAGGAAGCAGTTCGGCAAACCCATAGCCAAGCACCAGTTTGTGCAGGGTATGCTGGCCGAGATGAAAATGAACCTGGAAGCTTCACGTTATCTGACCTATCACCTGGCTTGGAAGAAGGACAGAAATGAATTTATCGGCCTGGATGCAGCCATTGCCAAAACATTTATAACGGAGGCAGCCGAGGAGAATTCACGCAAGGCCGTGCAGATATTCGGCGGATACGGCTGCATGCGCGATTACCCGGTCGGCTCGAATTTGTGGGCAGCTAAAATGGCAGTTATCGGCGGTGGTACATCCCAGATACAACGGACGGTTATTGCACGGATGATAACCGGTATTTAGCAACGCACTCAATAACAAATGAAATTATGAATAGAAGGAGAAAATAGTGGCGAGTATACGTGGAAAAACAGCGATAGTCGGTATTGGTGAGGTCCCGACCGGTATCTATCCTGACCGTACCTTTGTTGAGCAGGCCGTTGAAGCTGCCGTGATGGCAATAACAGACGCCGGGATACCCAAAAAAGAAATAGATACTGTAATACCTATTGGGGCAGTGGCTAACCCTCTGGATAATAACAACCTGGTTTGTTCCCTGCTGATTGAAGAACTGGGATTGGGTAAAACGGCCAAGAGCAATTTCCAAATAATGTCCGGTGGCTCAAGCTCATCAAATGCGTTAAAAACTGCAGTCTCTTTGATTAATGCGGGTTTTTCCAAATCTGTTCTGGTGGTACATAGCGACCGTCTCGGTTCCGGACTTGATCTGAGTGCAGCCATAACTGTATTTGCCAAGGCATCGATCAGCCAGGAATATGAAGCTCCCTTCGGTTTCAGCCAGCTCGCACTGGCAGGTATGTTCCAGCAACGTTACATGCATGATACCGGCACCACCGAGAGACAGATCGCATCTGTTGTCGAATCATTGAGGAAGTGGGCAGCGTTAAATCCCAATGCAATGATGAAAAAGCCCAGGACGGCTGATGAAGTACTGGATTCGCCTATGCTGTCCGCACCCGTGCGTAAACGCATGATGAATGTGCTGGCAGACGGCGCTGCGGCTTTTGTCGTGACCAGTGCTGAGAGGGCGCGTGAGATTACCAAGACACCTGCTTACATCCTTGGGATGGCTTCCAGATGCACCAATTTCACGGTTACCGGTCAGCCCCAGGATATTATGAAGGCATGGAGTCCTGCCGCCACAGACGCTTACAAGATGGCTGGTATCAAACCTTCTGATATCGATGTGGCGGAAATATACGATGCATTTCCGACATTTATTCTTATGTCTATGGAATTGCTTGGATTGTGTAAAAGCGGCCAGGCCGGCAAGTTTGTAGAGGAAGGGCATACTTCACCGGGAGGAAAATTACCCGTATCGACCAACGGCGCCATGATGGCGCAGGGGCATACCGGGGCTGGGGGTGGCATGGCCATCATGATTGAAGCAGCCAGGCAGGTTATGGGAAAAGCTGGTCCGCGGCAGGCTAAGAAAGCGGATATTGTAGTGGAGACGGGTTCGGGTGGAGTGGGTATGGATTTCCATGTCGGTGTATTAGGCAAGGAGGTATAAATTAATGAGTGAATATAAAAAACCTTTACCTTTAATTAATAAACTCAGCAAAGTGTTCTGGGATGGCTGCAAGGAAAAGAAACTTCTATATCAGAAGTGTAAGGATTGCGGCCAGGTAAATTTTTTCCCCAAGATTGTATGTATGAACTGCATGGGCCGCAATCTTGAATGGAAAGAGTCAAAAGGCAAGGGACATATACATTGCTTTACTGTTACCTATGATGCTGCGCCGATGGAATTTATGAGCTCGGTGCCGTTTGCCATCGGCATTATCAACCTGGATGAAGGCTTCAGTATGCTGAGCAATATCGTAGATTGTGATTACGAGAAGCTTAAAAGCGAGATGCCTGTAGAAATTGTCTTCGATCCGGTGACAGCTGAAGTTACATTACCCAAGTTCCGTCCGGTTTAGATTTGTGTGTTCATGTATTTTGCGGTAATAAAAAAATATTAAGGAGGTTGATTAAGTGGTAACGATCTATGACACGCATGCACATCTGTTTATTCAGAAGGAGGGCATACCGGAAGCATACTTGCTGGGCATGGCACGTACATTGCAAATGGTGCTTAAAAACAAGTTTAAGCTGGTTATGACCATAGATGAGGTGCTCGATAACGTGATCGGCAGCTGGTACGATCATGATGGTTCCAAGTTGTTGGAGGCCATGGATAAATCCGGCATAAAAACAACGTTTATTTTTGGGTCCGATTTTGGGGCCGAATTGGGCGATCCGAAATTACATCCGTTCGAGGCCAATGAACTCCTGGCAGATATTGCCAAGAAAAGCAAAGGAAGATATATAGCCCTGGCATCAATTGATCCAAGGCGACCGGGCGCAATGAAGCACTGCGAAAAATGTATCGAACAGCTCGGTATGAGAGGGTTGAAAATGCATCCCGCTGCCGGTTTTTATCCTACTGATAAGGTATTGTATCCGTTCTACGAAAAATGTGCGGACTGGAATGTTCCAATTATCTTTCACACCGGCGGTCAGCCGGCGGCCCCTGTATACCTTGACACAGGAAGGCCTCTTTTCGTTGCTGAAGCTGCGACGCGATTCCCCAATACCAGGATGATCATGGCACATGTGGGGATGGATATGTATCAGGAAGCCGTCATGTATGGCAAGCTGATACCCAATGTATATTTTGACCTTTCCTATCACCAGTTCTCTTATAACCTTTGGGGGCCTAAGAAATTCTATGAGTGGCTGCGCTATTTAATCGATGAGGTTGGAGCGCAAAAATTAATGTGGGCGACGGATACGCCATTACCATGTGCTGTAATGACTATTGATGCATGGGTAAAGATCTTTACTGAGAGGAAAACAGACGTGGTTATTACCGAAGAGGAAATGGACATGATTATGGGTGGTACGGCAAAAGAGGTTTTTACTATCCAGTGACTTGTTGTGAACAGCGCTTTAATTATATAGGTATGTATTAGATAAAGGAGGAATCGATGAAAACAATAAAGAGCAAGACAGCTTTCATTGTATATTCTCTGAATGCCCTGGTCTGGTACGGGTTCGGTATTAGTTACCTTTTTGCTAATGAAATAACTTCGTATCATAAACAAGCCATTGGTGTTGATTGGGCGGGATTAGCGCCCGGTGTAAAAACACTGTTACTAGTATTAATGAAAGGCACCGGCGATGCTGTATTAGTTGGTGCTATTTCATTTACTTTTTTATTGCTAATTCCTTTTCGCAAAGGAGATAAATGGGTTAAATGGGCTTTGCTGTGCATCGGTATGGCGATCTGGATACCAATGTTAATCGGGTCGATTTGGATTTATACAGCTACCGGTGCGCCCTCTCCCTGGCAGTTAAACCTGGTTATGTTGGTTCTCTTGCTGGTGGCTTTTATACTGTCCTGGTGATTAAGGTAACGATACCTGAGATTGATATTCATCAGCATATTGTTACACCGGCCTAAAAAGCTGTAGTTATTAAAATCAAGGCAGTCATATATTAAATTGAAATGGGAGGTATGCATAGGGAGATATAAACAAGTGAGTAATTTGATGTGTTAATTTGACCAATTAAAGAGAAAGGAGGAATGTTAAATGTCTGCAAAAAGTGTGTTACCGAATTTTGAGGGTTCAGCATTTGATCTCACCAATAGGGTTGCCTTGGTTACGGGATCAGCCAGAGGGATTGGTGAAGCGATAGCGAAAGTGCTAGCAAAGGCCGGTGCAAGTGTCGTAATATGCGATCTACTGGTGGAGAAAGGAAGAGAAGTCGCCAATGAAATAAACAAGTCGGGCGGGAAAGCAATTTTCCATGAACTTGATATTAGCAAAGAAGATTCATGGAAAGCAGTAATGAAAGCAACTTTAGATAAGTTCGGAAGGTTTGATATCTTGGTCAATGATGCGGCAATAGGTGAAGAAGCGCTTATCGAGAATGTTACTTTAGAATCATTTGATCGAACATATAAAGTGAATATGAGAGGGACATTTTTAGGTGTACAGAATGCAATTCTGGCTATGAAGCCGGGAGGAACTGCTGGCAGAGGTGGCACTATTGTTAACATATCTTCTATGGAGACGATAGTTGGCGGCATGCCGGGAAACTCTCCTTATGCTGCAACAAAAGGAGCGATAAGCGCATTAACGAGGTCATCTGCTATGGAATGTGCCAGGTTGAAATACGGTATCAGGGTAAATGCTATTCTTCCGGGGTTTATACAAACGGACATGAGTTCAAAGTGGTTGGAAGAACAAATAAGTATAGGGACTATTAAAGATGTCAATGAATTCATGAGCTTAGCGGCTTTTTTATTGCCTTTAGGTATGGGTAAGCCTGAAGACATAGCCTGGGGTGTATTATATCTTGCGTCCGATGCATCTAGCTTCGTTACTGGAATAGAACTCAAGATCGACGGTGGCTTTACAGCGTTTTAACGGTGTTGAGGGGGCCATAACATTATGGCCCCCTCAACACCAGGCAGAGCCGCCGCCACGATGGCCGTGATGGAAGTCTTTAATCTTTGAAACAATTCACAGGTCGAATATTAGTAGAAAGGAGGTTAATATATGAGGTCTTTCAATGATAATGTATTACTGATTACGGGGGCAGCAAGCGGCATCGGGCAGGCTACTGCAATAGAATTCGCACGACAAGGTGTACGTAGCATAGTTCTGACTGATATAAATTCAGAAGGACTTACAAAAACATCAAAGAACCTGACAGATATGGGTTGTCAAACTTTGAGCATAAAGGCCGATATTGCTAATCTTGACGAGGTAAAGGCTATGGTTGACAAAGCCATAGAACGTTTTGGGAAAATCGATATACTGACGAATGTTGCGGGGATTGCCATTATGGGCGCAATGGGTGAACTGGAAATCGCAGATTGGCGGCGGGTTCTGGATGTCAATCTAATGTCAATAATTTATACGTGCCACTTCGTATATCCCCATATGTTGAAACAGAAATCCGGACATATCATCAATATCGCTTCACTCGGAGGGCTCTTGGCCTTCCATCCATATCTGGCTTCATATAATGCCAGCAAATTTGGGGCAGTAGGTTTTTCAGAAGCTTTAATGCAGGAGGCGTTGCCGCGCAATATATTCGTTACCTGCGTTTGCCCGGGTGCGGTCTCGACACCGATTTATGCCCAAGCTGCAGTAAGAGGCTTCAGGCCTGAGGTGAAAGGCCAGTATTCTGAGCACTTACTTAAGCTAGCTGAGACACCTGAAAAAACAGCCAGGGCAATTGTAAAAGCAGCATCGCGTAAGCAGTTTCTATTAATTACTACCTTTACTGGCAACCTTGGGTATTATTTTAAATGTTTCTTTCCGTATTTATGGTGGCCGCTGTTGAGGCACCGGGCCTGGGGCTGGGACAAGTACTTCAGCCCGTATAAATTGTAGCCTGAAGACGAACTTAGTATCTTCCTGGAACGGTACAAACAAAATTAATATCAGGAGAAATAAATGGAAAAGAAGGTCATCATTACTGCTGCTCTGTCGGGAGCACTTACTTATAAAAATAACAACCCTGCGGTACCTTATTCGCCAAAAGAATTTGCCGATGAGACGGAGAAGTGTTTCAAAGCTGGGGCTGCCATGGTTCATGTCCATGCGCGTGATGTGGAAAAGGGGGGAATTAATACTTCAGAGGTTGAAAAAGTCAAAGCAGTTTATGATGCAATTAAGAGCCGCGTGCCGGAGATAATTGTACAAATAACGTCTTCAGCTGGGGCTCCCTGTCAGGTGGGACCATTCGAGGAATCGGATTGCGGGACTTTGATAAACAACCTGATAAAACTTGGTATGGAAGCCAGGATAAGGGCGATCAAAGCTATCAGACCGGAAAGCGCGTCGTTAAACACCAATACCATGAATTTCAGTATTGTTGACCGCAAAACCGGGCAGATATTGAATAACAATGTTTTTGTCAACTCCTTCCAGATGCTACAGGACTTCGGCAGGGAAATGGAGGAGATGGGCTGCCGTCCTGAAGCTGAGGTCTATGATACCGGCGGCCTGGATAACTGGATACTGATCTCCAAGCAAGGGTTTTTTCGGAAACCTTACAATTTCAATTTTGTTTGGGGTGTAGCAGGCGGTCAGAAATTCAGGCCGGAGGCCTTTGTTACACTGGTACATGCTTTGCCCGAAGGCTCCAATTTCACAACATGTGCAGTAGGCAATGAACAATATCCGGCAATAATGCAATCCTGCCTGATGGGCGGGCATATGCGTGTAGGACTGGAAGATAACACGAGATTACCCGATGGGGAGATGGCCAAGGGCAGTTACGAGCAAGTAGCAATTGCTGCCAGGATCGCAGCATGCCTGGGCAGGGCACCCGCTTCGCCGAACGAAGCACGCCAAATACTGGGGATAACATACAAAGGTAAATAGAAGTAATAACCATATCAAGGGTAGACGGTCATACCAACATAATCTTCCATTAATACCGTCTACCCGCCAAACTCATCTCAGATAGTGTTGATTTCTGGTTTTTCTATTGTTATAATATTTATTGACCAGTCAATTAACCCATGAGTCCCGGAAAGACTGCAGGTAGTCAACCGTGATAAAACTAGAACGACTATTCACTTACCTTGACTAGTCAGAGCATTGGAGTATTAATATGGATTTCGAATTAAATGAAAATCAGAAGATGATCGCTAATACTGCGAAACAAATCGCCTCCGAATTCGGGCCGCAATATTGGCGTGAGAAGGACGAAAAAGGGGAGTTCGGCCAGGAGTTTTGGAACGCTTTATGCAAAGCCGGTTTCCCAGGGATTGTGATACCTGAAGAGTACGGAGGTTCCGGCGGTGGGACCACCGAACTGTTTATAGCTATGGAAGAACTGGCGGCTAATGGCTGCGGTATGGCCGGTGCCTGGTACCTGATCCTTTCAGAGGTTTTTGGCGCTCTATCTATTTTGAGGCATGGGACACCAGAGCAAAAAAAGAAGTATCTCCCCAGGCTAGCAAGCGGTGAAATCGAATTCTGCATGGCATTAACAGAACCGGATGCCGGATCCAATACATTAAATATAACGACTACAGCCAAAAAGGCCGGAGACCAATGGATAATCAACGGGAACAAGACTTTCATCAGCGGAGCCGACAGGGCAAACGGCATGCTCATCATTGCACGCACAACTCCGCGAGAGGATGTTTCACGCAAGACAGCCGGTTTAAGCTTGTTCCTGGCCGACCTGCCTAATAAATCAATAGAAGTAAATCCGATAAAAAAGCACGGCGTCAATTATTCACACACATGCACTGTGTCCTTCAATGACCTGAAGCTACCCGCCAGCGCACTAATGCCCCCCGAAAATAACGGATGGCACAGCATACTCGATACTTTGAACCCGGAACGTATGAGTTTCGTGGCTGTAGGCATAGGAATCGCCAGGCTTGCCATCAGCAAAGCGGTAGAGTACGGGTGGAAAAGGAAAATTTTCGGCAACAATCCGATAGGAAGCTACCAATCACTCCAGTTTCCATTGGCAGAAGCCTATTCCTGTCTGGAAGCGGCCCGCCTGCTGAATTATAAAGCCTCCGGTTTATTTGACAGGGGCGCCGAAGCAGCAGAGGTGGGAGCCGCCGGCAACATGGCAAAGGCCATCGTAGTAGAGAACGCCACAAAAGCCGTATATTGGGCGATGCAGTTATTCGGTGGATATGGTTATGCACGTGAATATGATGTAGAAAGGTGGTGGCGCGAGGTAAATCTTATCCGGCTGGCCCCAGTATCACAGCAAATGACCCTGGCCTATATTGGCGAAAGGGTCCTCGGCCTTCCTAAAAGTTACGTTAGCTAATGATTCCGTAACACCAAAAACTGAATAATATTACTCCGCGTGGCAACCCGCTTAGCCGGTCGCACTTATAGTGGCCTAGATGGAAGTTGAGCTTGTACATTATATTGACAACAAAGTTATGCCTGTGGTATAAATTTCGGGTCTCATATACTGTGCAGTTTTACATTGCAGTACTGATCTTTTCTATATTGACCCAGGAACCACAAAAGATGCGAGTGGCAGATAGCAAACCAACTCAAATCAAGACCATGGTAAAGTGGGGAACTGCGGCAATGCCATTTCCAGCAATGTCGCGTTAACTAAGGGTAAAAGTACGAGAAAAGCACGGGAAAATACTCTCAGGAAATCCCGGCGGATCCCGGAACTATATAAGAACAACTAAATAAAGGAGGCAAAGAGAATGTCCAAAAGAGTCGGCATAGTAGGCGCCGCGGTGACTCCGTTCAAGGCCAAATGGGTCGAGAAGACATATTATGAACTCGCCCAGATGGCAACACGAGAG
>JBEKCL010000062.1:0-16306 GCA_050014895.1 Dehalococcoidia bacterium | reverse complement strand
CATTTGTGTTGCTTTTTCCCATCTGTCTCTGGAAACAAGCTTAGTGGTTGCTGCGCTTTTTTAGAGAACTTGCTTAGAAATTTTGGTCCTTGGATCTTGACATGTTACCGTAAGGCTTAACCCTTTTTAACGCCTTATTTCTTTGCTCTCTAGGTAAACCCTTGATTTGTGTAATTTCATAGCCGCTGTACTTTTTAATCTCTTCTCTTGCCTCTTTATCTGTTAAATTATTTCTTGTTATTTCGTCAAGGCACTTATCTTCATTTGCCTGTTCATGATATTCAATAAACGGCTTTATTGCCTTTTCTTTGTTGTCTGATATCATTCTTAATATAAACTCAGGATCTAAAAGCCCTTGAGGATAGCAGGGATTACCACAATACCCTTGGTAGCTACTCCACTTCCACTCTCCTGCTTTTTTTAATATTCCAGCTTTCACCGGATTTTGGTGAATATATCTTATTACAGTCATTATATATTGATTGTCTTCGATATTTTCGCTTCTATATCTATCCTGAAATAGATGCCCAATCGTATTATATTTCCAATTATAAAACCAGGCATAACTTATATTTATACGTTTTATTGTTATTGATATATCCTCATTCCCTTCTTCAATAAGCAAATGTGCATGATTACCCATCAGACACCATCCATACACTTTCACCTTATTCTTTTCTCTATATCTATCCAGCGTTTCTAGCAACCTTATATTATCTTCATCATCATGAAAAATCTCTTGTCTGTTTGTAACTATTCGGTCAACCCGTATCAGCGCCCATAATAATTAATGGAATATACTGGTAACACTGAACACGTATTAATATTTGGTGTATGCTTGTTCTATGGACAAGCAACTGCTAGATCGCCCGGTAACTATAGAGCTGGATCTGCCTGTCTCGCTAGCAGAGTTCTGGCGAGGCGAGGTTGACCGCCTGACTGCCCTGAATTCGGAACTCCGGGCCGAGAACGAACGACAGGCCCAAATGATTGCCGATTTGCAGGGACAAGTCGAGGCGTTGACGGCTAAGCTGAAGGACATGGCCCACAGGGTTTTTGGCCGCAAGACTGAGAAAGAATCATCCACCGCCAAGGATCATCCTGGCAACGAGACCGCCGCAGAGAATAGTCATTGCCGGGGACAGAAACGTGGCGCGCCCGGTCACGGCAGGCACAAACATCCCGAACTTCCCACAGTTGAGACAGTAATGGATCTTTCCGAGAACGAGAAGCATTGCCCGAGATGCGGCCTGCCTTTCGATTCCCTCCCCATCATGGAAACATCCGAACAGATCGACTGGATAGTGCGACTGGAACGCAAAGTCACTAAACGCCTCTGCTATCGTAAGACCTGCAAGTGTCCGGAAACCCCCGGGATCATCACTGCCCCTCAGCCACCCAAGCTGATCACAAAGGGCATGTTCACGGTAGGCTTCATCGTCAAGCTGCTGGTGCTGAAATACTTACTGGCCATGCCCATGAACCGGATCAGGGGTTATCTCGACATGGAGGGACTCACCGTCGCCAATGGCACACTTGCTGGCGTCATGCAAAACGTCATTCCTTTCCTGGAACCGCTCTACAATGCCATCCTCGCCCGCAATGCGGCATCCGATCGCCTGAAGGCGGATGAGACCGGGTGGAAGGTCTTTATGGAGACAGCCCCATCCTCTTTTTGACTGCCCTGCTCGATACATGCGCCAAAAATGGCGGCAAGCCGCTGGATGGACCCGGGCTCGAGCGCTTCTTCCCGTGGGCGCTCTTTGAAGATGACGCCCGGGCGTGGGGGCGTGACACCTCGTGACGGTCCGCTACTGTGGCCGCGACTTTACTGATGCAGAGTTGGAACTGATCGAGCAACTGATCAGGGACCATCCTACACGAGAGGCTATAGCCCGCGCTGTCTGCGAGCGTCTGAACTGGGTCAAACCGGACGGACAACCAAAAGTGATGTCTGCCAAGGTGGCTCTCCTTCGCATGCACCGCGACAATCTGATCGTATTGCCTGCTCCCAGGACACAGGGGAACAATGTGCGCAAGCCTATTGTCTTTACCCCCGCCTCAGACCCGCAAGATCTGCTTACCGGTACCAGAAGGGATATCCGGGACCTGCGCTTGCGAAGGATCCGGGATAATGCCGATTCCCGCCTCTGGAACGAACTGATCGGACGCTACCATTACCTCGGCTATGTGCCCCTGACAGGAGCGCAGATCCGCTATTTCATAGAAGGAAACGATCAGATCCTGGGCGCTCTCGGGATCAGCGCATCAGCCTGGAAGGTGGCCCCACGAGACCTCTTTATCGGGTGGAGCCATGAACAGAGAGAGGCCCGCCTTCACCTGATTGTGAACAATTCCCGCTTTCTGATCCTGCCCTGGGTTCAGGTCAAGTACCTGGCGTCCAGCGTTCTTTCCATCCTGAGTCACCAGCTTGCATCCGACTGGGAGAATACCTATAGCTATCGCCCAGTACTACTGGAAACCTTTGTGGAGCGAGATCGCTTCCGGGGTACGTGCTACAAAGCAGCCAATTGGATCCATGTTGGCTGCACCCAGGGCCGTGGCAAGCTCGATCGCCATACGCTCCGACAAAAGCCGGTCAAAGAAATCTTCCTGTTTCCCCTCGCCAAAAACTTCCGTATAATTCTAAGCAACGGGATTACCGAATAGTTACGTCTGTTTGTTCCCCTTAACATAATATGATATATCCCGCTTTTGCTTTTTTGTCTTGCTATTCGTGGCATATAAAATCACCTGGATTAATATTTTTTACCATTCTATTAGGTCAATTTTTTTAACAAGAGAACCGTCCCCTTGTTAAAAGACGGGCGCGCTGGAGTATTGAAATGGTGTTCAAGGAGCTCAAGCGCTTATACAAGCTGGATGACATACCCAGCGATAAGCCAGTTGTCATCAAATCATTGGTGATGGTGTCCATGCTCACCCTGGTGGTCAGCCACCGGGTGCTCAATTTGATGCGAAGTTTGGCGCCGGAGAAGAGTGAGCGTTTCACTCCCCTGCGCTGGGCGGAACTTTTCTATACCTCGGCTCCCGATTTGTTGAAGCAGGTGCTTGCTTTAGCGGGAATTGAGCTTGATGCCTTCACGACCTTGATGTTCTACATGGGTGAGGGCATCGATCCCAATGTGAACAGAGAACGCTTGCTGTCGCCGTGGGTACAATCAGTAAATTACCAGTTAAATAATGGGTCTATTTAACATAAATGGCATAACCGATCACGCATGAAGAGCTGTTCAGTAATGTTGTTTTATGTGAGTCTGTGGTTATCTTACATGTAGCTTAACTTAGCACCAATATTGATAGGTCGGATAGCACTACAACGCTAAGAACTAAAATTGTAACCTTTCTCGTTATTGGATTGTCGTGAATCCATTTTTGCTGACTAATAAAGGGTTTGTAAATAACGGTCGTCCCGATGCGGCCTGAGCAAGCTTCTTAAGCTTACTCCAGTTTCCATCAGCAGGGACCGAAGCAATGACTAAAGTATTCCTATCCGGTATCAGCGCAACAACTTCGGTTCCTTTAAGAAGATACTTGGGAATAAGCAGTACTCGTGCCGCATCATGAGAATCCATGATTTTAACAGTGTAAGCCGCTTTTTGATCTAAAACATTAATTACTGCTTCAACCGGAAATGTTTTTTCAATGTTTGTCATAGCCAGACTGTGAAGCGAATCCTCATCAATATCGAGTTGGGCAAGGTGTTTGTTAGTAAGATACATGACCTTTTCTGGAAAGTCGATCACGTAGGTGATGATCAGTCCCGTGTCAGCGAATGGCCGATGAGGGATTGCTCCTAATTTGGCGAGTTCATCAAGGATCGATACTGGCGCCAAGCGGGGCATAATGCTGGCGCCATGAGTTTTCAGCGAAATCTCTTCTTTATTTTTAGGTAAAGTTCTTAGAAAGTGTTCATAGATCTGTTCTCTTTCTTCAAGCGAATCAGTATTTTCACATACTTTATAGAGATTATCAAAAAAACACTCTATTTCCTTGCCCTCAACCTTTAATACAATGGAATCATTTTTCTCAGTAACTACCTCTACCTCTGGATTGTTTTTCCTCACGAAAGCCATGAATTCTTTCCGTATTCCTGTTCGCTGAGATTTGGTTATCATTTCATCTTCGACGGCATCCACGATTAGCTCTGCGTCTTCTTTTTTCATAGTATCCTTTATATAGGCCGATAGGTCGGGAGAGCGGTAACCTTCCGTGCTCGTCCTGCCCTTTCCGGCTTTCATATCTTCTATTGTCAGCCTAGTTGGATGGTCATAACGGCAAAAAGCATCTTCCCCAAGGTGTTTCTTGACCCTTGCTTGTGTTTCTTGCAATTCACAAGTTAAGGGCATAGGCTCATCCGAGGTCAGAAGCATGAAGCAATTTTCAGCAAACTCTTCCACCTTGCAGGGGGCGGTTTCAATTACTTCCCTTCCAAACATCTCGACGTATGGCGGCCCGAACAATGCCATCCAAGGTATACCGCCTATGCAGGTTCTGAAGCTAAGGCCCGGGGTATACATAGAGTTCGAACTATGATTAACATAACCCCACGCTCCATTTGCCCAGAGAAATAGCTTTTTTGCCAGATCAGTCAATCTTTCAGTTCCATTGTTCTTGATCGCGAGTTCTCTGGATATATGAAGTCCAATGATATTTGAATTATCATTTTGCCAAATTATGTCGCCTCGGAATTTCTTACCTTTTAACATAATATTACCAAAAGAGCTATAAAACCTTTCAGATTCCACCCACATTATTTTGGCTTGTTCCAACGAAAAAGGGGTTTTAATTGGCTCGGACATCCCAATTTTGTCAGGGATATAGGCTTTATTGGCATCCTGGAGCATCTGGAAAAACTCTTCGGCGAAATGTTCTTCCCCAAGCTTCTTAAAACCGTAGATTATTAAACTAACTTCATTTTCAGGTCTTTTCTCTCGCATGATCATCTTATTGCTCCTTAATCTATAAACAAACTACAGTGCCGACCCAATATCTTCTGCTGCCTGTACTGCATCCTGAGTTATGGGTGACGTCTCAACAGCCTGGAACTCACCATTCACAAAACGTGAAATCTGACCACCATAATAATTTAATCTATCCAAAAAGGGCTGAGAGAAAGTTGTCGCTTGTTTAACAATTAAATTAAACCCATTCCCAAATTGTTGCATTTGGATGGTCAGTTGGCTGCTGTTGCATATGTAATCCTTACATTTGGCCTCATAACTTGTTGCTTCATCTACAAAATCTGGAACGCTGCCTCCATAATTTGTAGTATTTTTTGCAAGACCAAGAGCCTCGCCAACTTGTGCTTCGAAATTTTTACCAGCCTGAATAGCTGATTGAACAATTGTTCCAGCTGCTACAACTCCACCTGAACTAGGACCGCTTGAAGTTGATGGAGCGCTGCTCCCGGTCCAAGATACACTTGCTTGCGCGCCGCCACCAAGTGTATCTGTCGCCACCTGGCTGGTATCCACATAGCTTGCTCCACTGCAGGTTCCAATTTCTTCTCCAAAGTTGTTCCATACCTCTCCATTTCCGGTAGGATCCACACAATTTACAGGGTCGTCACAGCAATAGGTGTAAAGGTCGAGCGTCTGGGCATTCGTATACTTTATATTATCATGCGAATCCCTTGTTATAAACCTCTCCAGCGCCGGGCTGTAGTATCTGCTCTTCAGGTAGTACAGTCCGGTCTCGCTGTCGTAGTAGTAGCCGGCGTAGCCGAAGGGCAGGGTGACAGTCCCCGAATAGGAGACTTGGTTGCCCCAGGGGTCGTAGTGGTACTGGGCGACGACGCTGCCGGATTCGGTGGTGACGGACTCGATGTCACCACGCTGGTTGTCGTGGATGATGTAGATCGTGCCGTTCTTCTTGAAGGCGATCATTCTCCCGGACGGGTCGTAGTAATAGTAGAATGTCCCGTTCGGGCCGCTCTCCTTTATGAGATTGCCGGAGGCGTCCCAGTCGTAGGTGGTCGTGCCCTGGGAGGTGGTCTTGCTCCTCCTGGTGCCGTCCTGGTTGTAGGTGTATGTCGCTACCAGGCTGCCGCCGGATACCTTGTTGACCTGGACGAGCTGGTCCAGGGCGTTGTAGGTGTAATTGAAGTTCCCGTCGCTGGTCAGGTTGCCGTTCTTATCATAGGTGAAGCCGGGGCTGGTAATCTCGTCGGCGCTGTTGTAGGTGTACGGAGTACTGCCGCTCTTCGTGCTGCCGGAGAGGTTCCAGTACTTCAGCCTGCCGTCGTTGTCGTAGCCGAAGGTGTCGGTGCCCGCCCATGAGGTTTCGTAGGAGATGGTCCCGTCGCTGTTGTAATAATAATTGTAACACGGCTGTCCTGAAAAGGCGGGATCGTTGATCTCGGTGAGCCAGCCGTTCTGGGCGTAGGTCATGGTTTTATCGTCTCCGGGGTACTGGACCTGGAAGACGTGGCCGTTCTCGTCGTAGTCGTAGTTGATCGTGGAGCCGTCGGGCAGGGTGATCGCCGACAGCTTGTTGTCGTTGGCGTAGGTGTACTGCAAATTGCCGTAGTCGCTATTGCCGAGAGAGGTCGGGTTGCCGCTCTTGTCCCAGGAGTAGCTCAGAGCGTAGCCGAGGGGCTCGGTCGTGCCCGTCACCCGGTGGGCGCCGTCGTAGCTCCAGGAGGAGCTATTGCCGTTCTGGTCGGTGACGCCGGTCAGCTCGTCCGCCCTGTCGTAGGTATAGGTGTAGCTCTGGCCGCTCGACAGGGTCACGTTGGTCAGGCGGTCGGCGCTGTCGTAGGTAAGGCTCTCGCTCGTGCCGTCGGGCAGGGAGACTCCGGTCAGGTTCCCGGAATTGTCGTAGGTGTAGGTGGCGCTCTGGCCGAGCGGATCGGTCAGGGTGGCCAGCTGGTTGAGCGGGTTCGGGCTGTAGTCAGTGCTGTAGGTGTTGTCCGATGATGAGGCGCTTCTCGGGTCGCGGGAGTAGACCATGTTGCTCACGGAGTCATACTGGTAGTAAGCATTGTTCCCTAAGGGATCTTTCACCTGGACGAGGCGGTTTAAGCTGTCGTAGCTGTAGTTGGCGGTGTCGCCCAGGGGGTTGGTGAAGGAGAGTTCGTTGCCGATACCGTCGTAGGCGTGCTGGGTCTGGTTGCCCAGGGCGTCCTCCGACGTGACCGGGTAGTTCCTGTTGGCGTCGTAGGTGTATCTATCGCTGTCCCTGGGTATCAGCTTGATGTCGTCGAAGTAGGCGGTGCCGCTGCCGGAGAGGATGAGCTGAAGGCATGCGTAGTTGGCGTTTGATGGAGCGGTGGCGATCGCCGACAGCCTCGTCCAGCCCTGGGTGCCGGTGACGTAGCCGGTCTGCACCGATGCCCCGGATATCAGGTTGTTCGAGGCGTTGTAGTAGTCGATCTTGCAGTAGACTCCGTTACCGCCGCTCACGCCGCTGGTTCTGACCATGCCGGAGAAGGTCAGGGGCTCATTGCCGTGGACGGGGACGTCCTGGTAGACGGTTCCCGCTGACTGCATCTCCAGCGAATTCGAGCCCTCCCAGCACGTGGTGCTGGTGACGGAGGCGATGTTGACGGGGGACTCGGTCCAGTTGTTCAGGCCGTTTTCAAACCCGCTGTTTTCCACCGAGTTGAAGGCGCTCAGGATGTACCCCGTGCTGGATGCGCCCGCATCGACCAGTTGCACGCCGTCGATCCAGGCGGTGCCGCTGGCGCTGCAAAGGTCGACGTAGACGTAAGCGTCCAACAAATCGCTCGGAGCCTGGGAGGTCACGACGATCGTCCTCGTCCCGCTACCCGAGCAATACCAGTAGTCATAACCCCACCCGCAGGCGCCTGGGACGCCATAAAGGTAACATAGCTCGACGATGACCCCTCCGCTTGCCCCCGTGTACTGAACGTTGCTCAGGTTGACGTCGGCCCTCAGGGTCAGCAGGTCTCCGGGGTTCACCCCGCTGCTGACCCATTGGTAGAACTCGTCCGTCGTAGCCGCAGCGCTGCTGATCTTGAGGGAGTAGTTGCCGTACGGGGCCCAGGAGTTGTCCAGGCCCGCCGTGCCGCCCGTGCCTGAAGGCTGATAGGCAATCCAATCGGCAGGCGGCGACCCTTCAGTTCCGGGGCTCTTCATGCTGCCGTTCTGGATCAGGTTGTTGTCTCCCTGGACTGTCGGGCTGTACTGGATGACGTTGCCGTACTGGTCGTAGAGCCTGCCGTTCGACTCCAGCGTATCGGGGTTCGCAGTGGAGAGCAAATTGCCCTCGTTGGTGTACTCGTAGTTGGTGGTCCTGCCGCTGCCGTCGGTGTAGGTGAGCAACTGGTTGTAGTTGTCGTAGGTCATGGTCTCGGTGATGTTGTCACTGGGATTGGAGTCCACGGTGGTAATTTTCGTGGTTAAATTGCCCCACTGTACATTGCTGTCTTGGTCATAGTAGTAAGATGTCGTGCCCTTGGCGTCCTGGGACGTGTACAGGTTGTTGTCCGTCCAGGTGTAGTTCCAGGTGTCATTCATCCCGTCCTCTAGCTCGGTCAGGTTGCCGGTGCTGTCGTCGTGGTAGTAGGTGGTGGTCCTGTTTCCGGGATCTGTCACCGTGGTGACCATGCTGCCGCCCTGGAGCGACTGGGTGAAACTGGTCTGGTAGATATTCTGGCCGCTGGTGCGGGCGTCCTGGATCCACTGCAACTGGCCGCTGGAGTTGATGTTGAAGGTCGTCACCCGTCCCAGGGGGTCGGTGAAGGTAGCCGGGTGGCCGTTAGCATCGTAGGCCAGGGTATAGGTGTTATTGGCCGGGTCGGTCATCGTGGTCAGGAGGCCGTTCTGGTAGCCGAACTGGTAGACGTGGCTCGCCGGGTCGGTGACGGAGGTGATGTCTCCGCTGGAATCGTAGCCATAGGTAAGCGTACGGCCCGAGGGGTCGCTCAACTGGGAGAGCTGTCCGCTTGCATTGTAGGTGAAGATCGTGGTGTTGTTGTTTCGATCCTTGAACTGGTAGGGCTTGCCGTTGACATAGTTGTACTGGTTGTTGTACTTGTCCTGGATGGTGAAGTTGCCGGCGCTGTTATTGATCAGGGTGAGGTAGACTCCCGGCGGGGCGGTGTAGCCCCCGCTCCCGTTCGGGGTGAAGGTGTAGGAGCCGCCGTCGCTCTTGTTGTAGGTAACGCTGCCGTCCGAGTTCACGACCAGGCTGGTGTTGTTGCCGAAGACCCAGGCGCCCGATGCGGAGTTGTAGGTGATGCTCTCCCCGAGGGCCATGCCCCGGCCCGGTATGGAGAACAGAGGCTTAGAGATGAAGAGGTTCAGGTTCCAGGTGTTGACGGAGGCCTTCCAGCCCCCGCCCAGGTCCATGCCGGTGTAGTTCCACCAGGACTCGACGCCGCCACCGCCAACTAGGACGATGGACGGGTCGATGACCACCGGGTAGGCGGCGTTTTTCAGCCAGCTGGGATCGATGGATACTTGCAGCAGGCCGTCTTTGGTGAACTCAATGTTGAGATCTATGCGTTTACCGTTCTTATCCAGGGCAACCGGCCTGGGCATGAAGAAGAGCGGCTCTCCTGAGGTGGGATCGCAGAACAGGACGGTGGAGCCGTAGACCACCTTGTAGACGGCGTCGCTCACGCCCAACTGGAAGAGGAAATCGCTCTGCCCGGTGTACTGCTTGATTGTGAGCGCTTCCTTGAGGCAGTTTGGCTCCACGGTATACTTCAGGTCTGTATCCGGGTAGATCTCCTGGTAGGTGATGCTGTTTTGATAGACGCTGCCGGTGACGGAGGCGGGGCTCAAGGGAGCCAGCGTCAGGCTGACATTCCTGCAGGAGAACTGGAACAGGCTGCTGCCCGCCTGGCGGGAGAAGCCCGCGGTAAAACGACCGGCCTTGTTCCGGATGGGGAACGAGGAGTACACGCTGGAGGCAACGCTTGCCTGATTCAAACTTGACTGGGAAGAAGGATTCTCTACGGAAGATACCGAACCTGCAGCGCTGGATTCGTTCTGGCCCTGGCCGGTATCGACGAGGTTCAGGTCGGTGATCGCCAATGCACTGGGTGAAGCGTAGACGCTCCCATATACGGAACCGGCAACGCTGGAATTGTTGCCATTCTGGTTCGTTACCTTAGTGGGCGCTGTCGGTCTGTTGTTCTCATTTGGCATATGGATGACGTGCATCATATGGAAGCTGTCTGCCTGGGGCGCATTGGCGCCGGACGTTGTAAAATTGCTCGGGACTGCGGGATAGTCTATCACTTTATCGATGATATTGGGATTATTCGAGTAGACGCTTGCGGTCAGGCTCTCATTGTTGGTCATCATCGGAGGCGCTATTGATGGTGAGGATGCGCTTGCGGGAACACTCCCTGCCGCGCTGTCATTCTGGGAGGAAGCTTCTGTTCCTGATGCCTGATCAGTCAAACTGGTCGGGGTTTCGATGCCGGAGTTCCCGGAGGAGTATGATGCCTGCAAACTATTTGATGCGCTGCCGGCGCTCGCTGCATAGGCGTTCGGAATAAAGCCGATATTGGCAGTCAGCAGGATTAGGATAACTAAGAGGGAGATGCATTTCCTTCGCACGTTTTTCACTTCATTAGTCCTCTGGCATTTTTCGCCCCTCTTTCTACCTATTTAGCAATAAATCCTTTAATTTCTATGAAATATTTTCCGACCTATATCGACTCTATGGGTCATTTAGTGTCGTTATGCGTTGAATATTGTCTAATATTTATAGAAAGCCTTTACGGGTATATAAACATTTCAGGTTATCGAGCAAAATAAAAAAGACCCGCCATCAAGCGTCAGTGCTTTGCCATGGCTCTGCACAACTTTGTCGGCGCTCTGTAAGGGTCCAATTTCAATATATCAATTCTTTTACAATCTCATGATCGAGAATTCTCTTGCGCTCTTTCCAATCAGGCATGCGCACGGTCAGAAAGTCATAAAAATCTTTGTCATGCCTGTGATAGAGAGAGTGTGCCAGCTCATGCAAGACAACGTAATCGATACAGGGCGGCGGAGCTTTGTACAAATAGTAATTCAGATTTATCTTGGCATACCTTCCGGAGCTGCTGCCCCAGCGGGTTTTCATTTTTCTTACCTGAAGCGCCGGCTTGTCGAGGCCATATCTGGCGATCACCGGGTACATCCTATCGATGACCGCCAGAAAATACAGCCTGCTCTGCTTCTGCCACCAACGTTCGAACTGCCTCTGCAGGGCCTGTTGGTCTCCGGCGGTGGGAGACTGTATATAGACACGGTCGTCCCTCTGTTCTATTCTGTAGCTTCTCGCCTCATTGACAATGATCCTGACCTGTCTGCCCAGGATGCTGGTGGAAACGCCGCTGCGTATACTTGTCGTGATTTCGTTGGCCCTGGCGTCTGTAAAATAGTTCAGAGCTTTGGCAATCCATGGCGCTTTGCCGGTGAGGTAATCATCAATCCAGGCATCCGGCACTCCAAGCGGCGCAGACAGCTTGACGACGCCGTCCGGAAACACTTTGAGCCGGACTTTTTTCATGCTCTTACGCTCGATGATCACTTCAACGCCGCCCGGCGTCCTTGGCAAAAACAATCTTTTTATCTTCACGCCTAGTACCTGCTCACTGCTGTTTTCATGAGTCCATCCAGGATGAGATCGATCTTCTCGACAGGCAGTTCGATCCCATGCTCTTCAATGAAATCCCAGATAAGATCGTCCAGGGCCTGCAGCATATCCCGGCAGACCGCCACGTTGGTGCGCCATTCTATTTTGGCCCGGTCGGAGATGGCCTTTTTGACCTCGATGGCCAGCCGTCCCATAGCTTCATCCATCTCCGGGGAGACGTCCCTGATTGCCCCGGCGATAATGCTCTGGATCGATCCGTAAAAAGCTTTCGCATCGCTGTCATTGTCTATACAAGCGGGGTAATGGTGCCCGGTATAACCTCTCTTGAAATCATCCGCCATTTGCTCCATTTTAGACAGGTACGAATCGTCGTTTCTCGATGCCCTATACTCCTCCAGGGTTTCCCGGACCTGCTCTGAGAACTTCCTATAGAGCAGAGGGTCGTCGTAGCGGTATGTTTCCAGTTCCCCGATCATGCGGGTACGAATGGCATCGCCCTTGGCGGCCTTGCTGGCCAACCTCTCGAGCTGCTCCCTCATCCCCTCGGTATCGTGGATGGAGACAGGCTCCACGATTATCTGGCCCGGTTCGGAAAGCACGAAGTTATTCAGCAGGCTGCGAATGCCGTCCTCGTACTTGCTGAAATCCACCCTTTCATCGTAGCGGAGCAAGACCGCTCCGCGCAGCTTCTGAAAAACGAGCAGATCCTGCTTGTATCTCTGAATCTGGTCATACCCAAGCGCCTTGTACAGGGTATAGCTCCCCATCGCCAGATCTAGCAGGCGGGAAAAAATCGATAGTTTTTCATAGAACGACTTCCGCAAATCATTGTCAGCCAGCATGCCCTGCCAGCCCTCGGAGGTGTTCCGGTCAAATGCTCTCCCCTCGAATATTGCCAGCAGTTCCTGATAGGTTTTTTCCAACTTGAGCTTCTGATCGCCGGCGCCAAGAATGGTGTTTTCGATATCGTCCCGGTTATAACCATCCATGCCGGACTTTTCGTCACAGTACATGTCCATGGCAGTGTTCAACTTGCTGAAAATGCCCCAGTAGTCCACGATCAGCCCGAAATCCTTGCCGGGGTGCACCCGGTTGACCCGGGCGATGGCCTGCAGCAGCGCATGCTCCTTCATGGGTTTATCCACGTACAACACGGCGGCAACCGGCGCATCGAAGCCGGTAAGCAGCATATCCTTGACGATCAGCAGGTCCACGTCCTCGCCACCGACAAAGCTGTTTTTCGCCCAGTCATAATATTCTTCGTAGTTGTTGCCAAAGAGAGGCTCCACCTCTTCCTTGAAAAAGGCCCTGATCTTCTCTCTGTTCTCGCCGGTAAGCTCATCGCCCTCCTGATCACTTTCGGGCGAGATCACCACCGCCGTCTTCACACTGCCAAGCCTCCCGATAGATTGATGCAAGTCGATGGCCGTCGGGCGGGATGAGGCAGCAACCATGGCCTTGAACCCCTTGGGCCTGGCATAACTCATAAAGTGCTCGTGGATATCGAAGGCCACCATATCTATGCGCTGCCGTGTCTGGGCCAAGGGCAAAAAACGGCTCCACCTGCGCTTCATATCCTCCTGCTGCTCATGGTTTAGCGGTGCAATGACGTACTTCAAATAATCGTCGATCTTATCGCTGGTCACATCCTGCGGAATGATCCGGCCCTCGTAGACGAGAGGAACGATGACGCCGTCCTTCACGGCCCGGTCGACAGAGTAGCTGTCGATGAGCGGCCCAAACCGCGCATAGGTGTTGAACCTGTCTTTCCTGAGCAGGGGCGTGCCGGTAAACCCGATCCTGACGGCGTTGGGCAGCACATCGACCATCATGTTGTGAAGCTGGCCGGAGTGGGTGCGATGGCTCTCGTCCACCAGCAGGAAGATGTTGTCGTCCGTAATCCTGATCCTGCCTTTGGCGGCAGCATCAAATTTTTGCACAAGCGTGGTGATGACGGTCTCACCCTTGTCGTTCAATAGTTGGATCAGGCCCTTGCCAGTTCTGGCGCGGGACGGATTGAGACGGGTTTTGGCGAAGTTATCCCTGAGCTGCTTGTCCAGGTTGATCCGGTCGTTGACGAGCACGAAGCGGGGATTTCTGATCTCCGGATCGGAGATGATCTTCTTGACCAACATCACCATGGTCAGGGATTTACCGCTGCCCTGCGTATGCCAGATCACGCCACCCCTGGTGTTTCTGTCATCGGCGCCCTTGATGCGCCTCATGGCTGCCTGGATACCGAAAAACTGCTGGTAGCGGGCGATCTTCTTCACGTTGTTATCGTACAGGATGAAATAGCGGATCATCTCCAGCAGCCTTTCCCTGGAGAGCAGGGAGACGATAGCCCGGTCCTGCTCGATAATTCTATCGTCCGGACTGACATTATGGCATTTTTCCTGCTGCCACTGATAATCTCTTTCCCGCCAGACGCTGAAGTGCTCGGAAGGTGTGCCGCAAGTACCGTACTTGACGTGGTTGGCGTTCATGGCCATCACGATCTGGGCAAACTTGAACAGGTGGGGGATGTATTGGGGCTGCCAGTTGCGAACGTTCTGACCAACACCCTCTTCCACATCGACGCTGGATTTTTTACATTCGATCACCACGAGGGGGATGCCGTTGACGAGCAGCACGATGTCCGGCCGGGCGTACTTGCCGTTCGGCCGCTCCACCGAAAACTCGTCGGTCACCTGCCAGATGTTGTTCTCCGGGCGTCCCCAATCGATATACTTCAGATCGAAGGACTGGCGGCCTCCGTCAAACAACTCCTCCTCATAACTGTTGCCGGCCAGGAGCATATCGTAGATGGTCTTGCTTGCCGACATCAACCCCGAAACCAGAGAAGCGTCGATATCGTTGATCGCCTTGCCGATCGAGCGACCGGAGAAAGGCGTCTGCTTCCCTCTATAAAAGAAAGACTGGCGGTGCAGAAACTCGTGCAAAACTTCGGGGAATAGAACGTTGGCAAGCCGGCCGCGCAAGATCTCCGCCTGCGAACGTGGGATATACTGATACCCCAATCTCTCCAGCACTTTTATCGCCCGGTCCTGACTCTCTGGGCGTTCGTCGAACAAGGTATGGTCAAGCATCAAGATCCTCCTGCACGTTTACCCTTGCGATGCCTGTCAGCAGCAGTTGCATCAATGCTTTCTTCAGCTTCTTCAATTCTTCAAGCTGCTTTTCATGCAGGTCGATTTCACGGTCTGCAGTGGATAGAATTTCGGCGATGGCGATCTGTTCCGGAAGAGGAGGAAGCATTAACGATATTCGAGCTAATTGAAACGGATAAATATGAACCACGGAATATCCCTGACCTAAAGATGTAAGCTGTTGAACAACATTATTACTGTTAAGCATATAAGCTAAAAACAAACTGTTATTATTTTTTTGTGTCAATACAATAGTATCTCCGCCAGCGTATGTCTCATCATCAAATAAAAAGGCTACAGCTTTGCCTATTTCCGTTACGGATTCCCCGGAACCAGTAAATATAATATCACCATTATGTATCCTGAGGCATTCTTCGCGTCCCTTTGAATTAATAAAAGTCCGATATTCTTTGATTACAATATTGTGAGTTGTATAAATCTCCCCATATGAAATAAAAGGATAACCTTTTTCTACTACATTTGATCGATTCACTCCTTTTCCTCTCGTTAATCTGCCCAAATCCCCCAGCCGTACTTCTTGCCACTCATCTTTAAATCCGGGAAGGCGTTTTTTACCTGTGAGCAAGTTTTGCATCAGCCACTTTTTCCGCTTCTTTTTCTCACCAACAAGCCGCTCTTCTAATTCAATGGCCTTGTCCCAAGTTGAGAGGATCATGACTATCCTTTGTTGTTCTTTGATCTTTGAAGGAATACAAACCAGTGTTTTATTGAATTCATCCTGTCCGAGCGTCCTGTTTCGACCCGCCCCTCCTGGTGAGGCCAATTCAAGAAGATGCTTGCCAAGCGGAGTCAAAAAGAAGCTCAGCAAATACTTCAATTCTACATTCCTTTTTGACCGCCACATCGGGAACCTGTGCGAGGCGATCATTCCTTTTTCTCGAGCGGTGGTAATCCCGACTGCCTGTTCCCAGGCAAAGATAATGTTGATAATCAAGCAGTCCGCCTCTACCCAAAAAACGGCCTTATTCCCCAGATCACGACCTGTTACCGGTTTTTTATAAAATAATCCTTTGCCATGAGAACGAATGCCAATTTCCCGGTATTCATGATCAGGGATAACGTCTATGGGCCTTCTGACTCTTTCCAGCAGATTACCCAATTCAATGACAGTCCAGTCGCTCGGGTAATCTTTATAGCTCCTCTTGGGCACAGAATATTCATAGTCCTTTTCCATAATTACCACCTATAATCCAAGCTCAGCAAGGTATCTCGCCATCTCAACCTCAACTTCTGCCAGTTCCGCCTTAATTCTCTGGATGTTCGCTTTTATCTGTTCAATATCAATCTGCTCATCTTCTTTAAGAGTGTCGACATACCGGGGGATGTTCAGATTGTACTCGTTGGCCATGATCTCGTCGATGCTCGCTACGTGGGCAAATTTCTCGACATCCACCCGATTCTGATAGGCATTGACAATATCGTCAATGTGCTTTGTTTCCAGGCGGTTCTGGTTCTTGTCCTTCTTATAGCGGAGGTTGCCCTGCTCATCCCTCCCGGAGGCGTCGATGAACAGCACGTCGTTGCGATTGCGGTTCTTTTTGAAAACGATG
>JBEKCL010000061.1:0-16636 GCA_050014895.1 Dehalococcoidia bacterium | reverse complement strand
TGAAATGCCAGTCGACATTCCATCTCAAGAAGACGTAGACAAATATCTACCGCCATATAAACCTCATACGATCCTGGATCCTGCCAACCCCAAAAATTATAACCTGGTGACATTCGCCAATCCGCGCATCGGTGTTGACGGCAAATTATGTCACGGGTATATGGAGCTCAGATACCTTCTGCAGGAAGCTCTGCAAAATTCGAGGGAAACGATACTGAAGGCAGGCAAAGAGTTCAACCAGGTTTTCGGACGGGATTATGCCAACCTTTTCTGGGAAGACCGCAACGAAGATGCCGAAATAACTATCGTCGCCATGGGCAGCCTGGCTATGGAGGCCATAGTTGCGGCAGATATGTTGAGGGAAGAAGGAATAAAGGCAGGAGTACTCGGACTCAGGGTTTTCCGCCCATTCCCCAAAGCAGCCGTGGTACAGGCATTGAGAAAGTCAAAACTCATAGTAGTCTTTGATAAAAATATCAGTTACGGTTCCGAAGGAGCGACCTGCTCGGAGATCAAATCTGCCCTTTATGGAACTTATATAAATGCCGCCATCAGGAATTTCATAGTAGGACTTGGCGGACGCGATGTAAAAGCCCGTGAACTTGCCGAGGCAACTAAAAAGGCTATATCATCTCTAAAGGAAACAGTTATCAATCCAGACTATCCCGAATGGATATGCCAGATATAGCGGAGAGACTAATTTGAAAGCCAACGCGGTCAACTTAATTGAACAGGAATGGATTTTACCGGGTAACCGGACCTGTCCCGGATGTGCGCTATCGCTTGCTTACCGTCATACCTTGAAAGCGTTAGAGGGCAAGTGCATTGTAACTGTACCTGCAAGCTGCGCAACGGTTATGCACGGCATGTACCCGATAACAGCTGTAAACGTCCCTTGCGTTAATACTCCTTTCGCCTCCACCGGGGCCTCAGCTACCGGTCTGGTTGCAGGATTAAAAGCGCTGGGCAAGAAAGATATAACCGTGTTGGCCTTTGCAGGGGATGGCGGAACACACGATATCGGTATTCAATCCCTCAGCGGCGCCGCAGAGAGGCAGATGGATTTTATCTATATCTGCTATGACAATGAAGGCTATATGAACACAGGCAACCAGCGTTCAGGCTCTACCCCGTTGGGAGCGGTATCCGGGACCACGCCGATTTTAGGCAAACAGCAATACCAGAAAGATATCACTGCAATTATGGAAGCGCACGGGTTGCCGTATGTAGCAACCTGCTCAGCTTCCTACCCGCTGGACCTTTATGAAAAGGTGAAAAAAGCCCGCACCATTGAAGGCACCAGGTTTATTCATATTCACACACCCTGCCCACCGGGCTGGCTTTTCCCTTTCAGCGACACCATCAAGTTCGGCGAAATGGCCGTAGAAACCGGCCTGGTAGTACTTTATGAGATAGAGGACGGTATCTTCAGGCTTACGGCCGCCAGTGAATCCATTGCCCGCAAGGGAGGCACCCTTCAGCCTGTGCGTGAGTACTTCATATCTCAGGGCAGGTTCAAGACCATTACTGAAGAACAGATAGATGAACTCCAGGAATGGGTAAATGCCCGCTGGAAGCAGTGCCTTCACAGGGCCACTAACCTGTAAACCAGTTCATCGCAAAGTTATGAATTTAGGTATTGCCGGGAAAACAGCTCTGGTCTCCGCAGCCAGCCGTGGGATCGGGAAGGCGATTGCCATCGGATTGGCTAAAGAGGGTGTTAACATGGCAATCTGCGCCCGCAATGAAGCCGGACTGCGCAATACCGCCCATGAAATTGAATCGTCCCATACGGTAAAGATACTTCCTATAGTTACCGATCTTACAAAAGGAAGCGAAGTTAAAAGCCTTATTGAAGCAACTGTTGACCACTTTGGCTGGATCGACATACTGATAACAAATGCAGGCGGCCCTCCCACCGGCCCTTCCCTCAGCTTCAGTGACCTGGAATGGGAACATGCCATGGTATTAAACCTGCTTAGCACCGTAAGATTGTGCCGCGAGGTCATTCCTATAATGAAAAGGCAAGGTTGGGGCAGGATAGTAAACATGGTCTCAGTTGCCGCCAAGCAACCACTGGAAAACATGGTGTTATCCAATTCGATCAGGGCAGCAGTGATCGGGCTCGCCAAGACACTGTCCCAGGAAGTTGCCCATGAAAATATACTTATTAACAGCATCTGCCCCGGCTGGATACTAACTGACCGGCTCGCTTCCATAGTAAAGAAAACAGCCGAAAGCCAGGGCAAGACATATGAGGCGGCACTTGCCAGCCTATCCGCCGGCATACCAATGAAGCGTTGCGGCACCCCTGAAGAGGTCGCTAACCTGGCCATTTTCCTGGCCTCCGAGCGTGCAAGCTATATCACAGGTACCACCATCCAGGTCGATGGCGGCCTGGTGAAAGGCCTTTTTTAACTCACCCGGTTTCTTCAATATACCTTGACAACCATTTTCTTTCTTGTTAGACTGCGTGCAAATATCTTGCACACAAATTATCTCTCTTTCAGATAAATGAGGTGATTAATGGTCGATCCAATATATGAAAAATTAGCTGGTGCCCTCAATGCGCGCAACACCTCCCTACCCTCTATAATTTGCAGCGAGTTCTTTGATTTCATCAGTTTCCTTTACACATCGGAATATGCTGCTATTTATGTAGCTATGCCCCTTGGCTTATCTTCCATCAATGAGATCGCTGGAAATTTACCCGCTGCCGATCTGCAGAAACTGGCCAAAAACTTGGAGATCATGGAAGACAAAGGCCTTGTCCATATAGAGGATAGAGACGGAGTAAAATTGTACGAAGGTTTACCCCTGATACCAGGCACTGTTGAATTCCACATGATGAGCGGCATTGTAGACGAATATCATAAAAAAATGGTAGCCCTTCTGAAAACATACGAGCGGGCCATCGGCAAGATGTATAAATCGGGTAATCCTCCTCAAATAGATAAGTCAGCCCCAGCAAGAACGGTACCCGTCGATAAGAACATAGATCCCAGGACTACAATAGTCCCTTATAAAGAATTGAAAGAGCTGATTATGCATACTGAATTTATCTCTGCGGGTACCTGCGTTTGCAGGCATGAGGGCGCTTTAATGGATAAGCCATGCACTAAACCGGTGAATAATTGCATGCTGCTGGGTGAATCCGCCAGGTTCTCCGTTGATAAACGCTTTGCCAGGAGATTAACCCAAGAAGAAGCAATTCAGATCATTGACCAGGCTGAGGCTGCCGGGTTGGTCCACACCTACGCTTATACAACAGGCGACTATTTTAAACCCCTGTGCAATTGCTGCCATGACCACTGTGGGATTATGAGAAGCGCCAGGAAAAGCCCGTCGCCAGGCACGCTGGTTATCGCCAGGTATCTCGTGGAAATAAATAACGACGAATGCACAAGCTGCGGGGCCTGTGTTTCAAGGTGCCAGATGGAAGCACTTAAAATGGTAGATGGCAGCCTTACAAGAGATGAAAAACGCTGCATAGGATGCGGCCTGTGCATGTGGGCTTGTCCCACTGAGGCACTTACATTGAAACCTTTGCCCGCCAGCAAAATTCCGCTTATATCATAAATTTCAATTAAGAGGTGAGACATGGTGGATGCAGTCTATGAAAAAATGGCCGGCGCACTCAATGCCCGTTCCATGGCGTTGCCTGCAGTCAAATGTGACGAATTCTACAATCTCGTCACATTCCTTTTCACTCCCGAAGAGGCTTCCATATTCATATCCATGCCGCTTGGACTTGCTCCCATAGAAGAAATAGCGGAAAACCTGCATGTCACAGACTTGAAGCAACTCTCAGATCGTATAGAAACGATGGCCGACAAGGGGCTCATCCACATCCGCGACCGCAACGGCAAGAAGGTCTACGAAGCCCTCCCTTTTGTGCCAGGCATTCTCGAATTCCAACTGATGCGAGGCATTGTGGATGAACACCATAAAAAGATGGCCACACTTTTGAGAGATTATGCCCGGGCAATGATCAAAACCCTTACGTCAGCTAATCCTCCTCCTATGGAATCCTACGCCCCCGGAAAGAAAGTGGACGTCAATAAGGACGTTGACAGCAAAGCTACGATTGTCCCCTATCAGGAAATAAAAGAGTTGTTGTTGAAAACGGACTATATCTCCTGCGGGACCTGTATATGCAGGCACCAGGGAGCTTTGCTGGGTAAACCGTCGACAAAGCCCATCAATAACTGCATGATACTGGGAGAGTCCGCCAAATTCGCAACGGAAAGGGGCTTTACAACCAGGATGACCACAGAAGAGGCAATCAAACGGATCGAAGAAGCGGAGGACGCCGGATTGATCCATCAGTTTGCCAACAGCCCGGACGTAGCCACTAATCTCCTCTGCAATTGCTATAAGGACCTCTGCATGATTATTCGCGGTGTAAGCAAATCACCCTTCCCAAGCATGGCTGTAAATGCCAGGTGGTTAGTAAAGATCAATGAAGACGATTGCACGGCCTGCGAAGCATGCATCCCCAGATGTCAGATGGATGCGTTGAAAATGGCCGACGGTAAGCTTACCAGGGACGAGAACCGTTGCATCGGCTGCGGCATCTGCATGTGGGTTTGCCCGACGGAAGCGCTAAAGCTTGAGCCCAGGCCTGCCAGCAAGATACCTCTCAGAGCTTAGCCTCGGACCGAATTGCAGGATAAGGAGAGAATAGAAATGGCCAATGCAGTTTATGACAAACTCGCTGCCGCACTCAATGCCCGCAATACAGCGGTACCTGCCATCAAATGCAAGGAGTACTACGACCTTGTCGAATTCCTGTTCACACCCGAAGAGGCCGCTACCTTCTGCGCAATGCCTGTCGAATACGCAACAATTGATGAGATCGCCGCTAATTTGGGCACTAAAGATATGAAGAAGCTGGCCAGCCAGCTTGAAGTGATGGGCGACAAGGGGCTTGTTCACATTAAAGGAACGGACGGCAAGAAAATGTACGAGGCCCTTCCCTTTGTGCCCGGCATATTCGAGTTTCAACTTATGAGTGGCGTGGTGGATGAGCGCAGTAAAAAGTGGGCATTTCTGCTTAGGGATTACTCCAAGGCAATCCCCAGAGAAATGATGTCATCGGCGCCGCCAAAAATAGAGAAATCGGCTCCAGGCAAGAAAGTCCATGTCGAAAAAGAGGTCACGCACCTCACTTCTGTCATCCCCTATGCGGAGATGAAACAGTTGATAAGGGACACGGAATATATTGGAGCTGGTACCTGCGTTTGCAGGCACCAGGGCAATTTGATTGGCAAACCAAGCTCAGAGCCCATGGGCAACTGCATGGTCTTCGGTGAATCGGCCAAATTCCCCATAGAGCGCGGGTTTGTCAAAAGGGTAACCAAGGATGAGGCGCTGAAGCGGCTTGACGAAGCGGAAAAAGCGGGCCTTGTTCACACTTATGTTAATAATCCCGGAGAGTACACAAACATCCAGTGCAACTGCTGCGGCTGCCACTGCTGGATTATAAAGGGGTTAAAGAGGTCGCCGATGCCAAGCCAGATGATTTCGGCACGGTACCTGGTACAGGTCAAAGAGGAAGACTGCACATCTTGCGAAGCCTGTATTTCAAGATGCTGGGTGCAGGCCCTCAAGATAGAGGATGGTAAACTGACGCGGGACGAAAACCGGTGCATAGGTTGTGGGCTATGTATGTATGTTTGCCCCACCGAAGCCCTGTTTTTGGAGCCGAGAGAGGCAGGCAAAATCCCGCTCAAGCAGTGCTAGAGTCGGAATCTTTGTCCTGACCCTTTTCCCTCCTGGCAGCACGTTCACGCGCCCAGCGGTGTATCTCATCAAGCGCCGGAGGGGCTACGCTGAAAACATCTACATCCTGCGAGAATTGCACCATGTGCCCTTCCCTGATAAACAGCAAAGCAATATCCCCCTCCTTAAGAGTCTCATCAATGGTCTTGCTGATCTGCTGGTATCTTTTCCGGGATGCTTCGCTGAAAGATGAATAGACTGTCTTAGCCACTTTATCGCTCAGGAAACCTATCATAAGGCAACGTTCCCAGTCCATCACCTCTTCCAGAAGTTCCGTGTCTTCTATGCACTTCAGCTTGTCCCCGGTTTTTTGCCTGACGTCAACAATATTATGGCTTTTAGGGTTGAGGGTCTCCAACATTTTCAGCCCTTCTTCACCCCCGGCATTGATTGTCTCATGATATATTACTGTTGCATTGCCCAGTTTGTTCTCTAATTTGGTTATCATTTCGTCAACCTGCTGCCAGTACTTCTCGAATAACTCCATGTATTCAGCCGGCGAGTCCTTACCAGCGTATACCAAAGAAACCTGTAAAATTTTACGGTTATGCTTGAAACTGCTGACCTCAGGTTTTTCTACTTTTCCAAGTTCTTGCGACATATAATTGTCCTTTCCTTTGTAAAATACCTTTATTTTAGTCTGCGTATCAATTGAAGACAAATCTATCGCTTCCTGTATAGGATAACATTTGCCACAAATGGGATATTTAAGTGAAAAACCGCATCTATAATTGGAATATAGTTCTGCTGTAAACGAGGTCGGTTTTTCACTTGACAGACGCATCAATCATCTTTATAATGAATATGATTCATTTATCTATTCAGGCTGAATATTGTGAGCTGGTTTAACTGCGGACAGGCAATAAAACTTTCTTTCGCTGTAAATTGCAAGAGTTCAGGCAAATATGTGAGGATGCACTGATGTCAGGGATATCGAAAAAGTGGATCAAGCGTACTTTTATTACTTTATCAGTCCTTATCGGTGTGTCTGTTGTTCTGATACTGGGATATCTTGCAGCCCTTGTTATTACGCATGGTCCGGTATATACCTACCGCGTACTCGTATATGGTGAGTCTTCAATTACTGACTATACACGTGTTTTCCCGTCAAGGGCTGTGCAAAACCAGGCGCCGGCCTTCAATTTCCCAACGGCCGAACAGACAGTCAATTTAGGACGGCAGCTTATATATACATATGCCGGCAAACAGAAAGTGATCGAAGACTTCGAAAAGTACCTGGAACAATCATCAACAACAGCATTAATTATTGTCAAAGACGATCAATTGCTTTATGAAAAATACTTTAACGGATATACGCGAGATTCAATCAACAGGTCTTTTTCCGCAGCCAAGTCTTTCACCTCAACGTTAGTAGGATTGGCCGTACAGGACGGCTACATCCACAGTATTAACGACACTATAATAACTTATCTCCCTGAGCTCAAAGGACGCGGGCTGGATACGATGACAATCCGCGATCTCATGCTGATGAATTCAGGTATTCCCTGGACAGGCTACTCAGACGGCTGGACACTATTTTATCCCTTTTATAATGATGATTCGCTCACTTATTACTTACCCGATATGCGGGCGCATGTCCTGAGCCTGCACGGCGGTACGGGGCCCATCGGTTCTTACTTCTATTACCACAATGCCTACCCGCTCCTGGAAGGGATTATCCTTGAGCGTACCAGCCATAAAACAGCCTCGGCCTATCTGGAAGAAAAGATATGGAAACCCCTAGGCATGGAATATCCGGCATCGTGGAGCCTGGATAGCCAGGAAAGCGGCCTTGAGCAGATGGGCGGCGGGCTCAACGCAAGGTCCATTGATTTTGCCAAATTCGCCAGGTTATTCCTGAATGACGGCTACTGGAATGGAAAGCAGTTGTTGCCCTCAGGTTGGGTCAAGGAAGCCACTTCGCCCGATCCCGCTGACAACCGTCCTTTTAAAACTTATCCGGAATGGAAAGATATGGGCGGGTACTATAAATACCACTGGTGGGGTATGCATAACCAGGACGGGACATATGATTACGCTGCACTGGGTCATCTGGGGCAAATTATTTATATAAGCCCCGGAAACAACGCATTTGTTATCCGCAACGGCGCCAGCGGGGATTCCCAAGAATGGGCAATGATTGCCCGCGCCATCATCCAATTACTAAAGTAACGAAGTACGAGAGCAAACAATGTCCCGTAAAATTGATCCGGCTAAACGAGAGGCGATTCTTCAAGCGGCACGTGCCCTTTTCAAAGAAAAGGGGGTAGAAGACACTACTATCTCTCAAATAGCCACCGGTGCAGGGATTGCTACGGGTACAGTCTACCTGTACTTCAAGTCCAAGACCGATATAATCGACGCCCTATGCGATGTTTATCTTCTTGAGACCGTCGATGCCCTGACCCCTTTTCTTGAAAATCCCGACATAAGGACTGCAATCGCCGGCGGTGTTCATGCGGCTTTTAAGCATGCTGAGGCGAATGCCGATCTGGTCAGGCTGCTGGACCTGAAGCGCAGCATGGGGCTGAACTCAGGTTGGCCCAAGGCGGATATCATAATGCAGAACACACTGAAACGATGGGTCCAGGTCCTTATGAAAGAGGAAAGGGTATTCCCATACCATCCGAGAATACTGGCAGAACTGGTTGGAGGCCTTATCGAATGGGTCACCAAAATCTGTTTCGTCTGGTCCGATGTAGATACGCAACGCTATGAAAGCACGATTGTCGACCTGCTCTGCAATGCACTGATCAAGAGATAAGGAGTAAAACAATGATTAATACGGTGGCAATCATAGGTTCCGGGTTTATGGGTATACAAATTGCCGTGAGGGCCATACTGCACGGGTCATCAGTGCGCATCTACGATTTGAAAAAAGAGGCCCTCGACAAGGCCAGGAACGATATCAAACTTATAATAGACGTATACTCCCTGGAGGGCGAGTTTAAGGGAGACCCCGAGCCGTTCCATAAAAGGGTATCGTATTACAGCACTCTTGCCGACGTAGTAAAAGATACCGACCTGATAATAGAAATCGTGCCCGAACGGCTGGAACTTAAGAGAGAAGTATTTACCCAGCTTGATAAACTGGCGCCTGCGTCAACGATAATAGCCACAAACAGCTCCTCACTGCCGGTTTCCAAAATAGAATCGGCCGTAGCTCGCGGCGATAAAGTTGCTAATCTGCACTTTTATGCCCCAGTAATGAAAAACTATTTTGTAGATATCGGAGGCGGTACTGCGACCAGCAAGGAAACAGTCGATGCTCTGCAAGCATGGGCAAGGAGTATTGGTTGCCTTCCTTTGCTTGTCAAGAAAGAATGCATGGGATTCGTCTTCAACCGGATCTGGCGTTCAGTGAAAAGAGAGTCTCTTGCATCCTGGGCCAACGGCAATGCCGATTTCAGGGATATCGACCGCGCATGGATGATCTGGTCAGTCATGCCGTCCGGTCCTTTCGCCATGATGGACAGCGTCGGACTCGACGTAGTCTACGATATCGAGATGCAATACTACCTCGATAGCAAAGACCCCAAAGACAGACCGCCCGATGCGCTCAAAGCTATGATCGACCGCGGCGAACTGGGAATGAAAAGCGGTAAGGGATTCTATGATTGGAAAAACCCGGAGTTTGCCAAACCCGATTTTTTGAAACCGCGTTAACAGAGACTGATAGTCCTGCTTTAACCAAAATAGACGGAACGAAATAGGAGGTTTGCTATGTCCAACGACAACCCCACCGGACCAGTGAACGAGTACCAGACCGGAGGTTGGAAGGCCCACTGGATACTCATTATCTGTACCCTTCTATACGCAATCAACTACATGGACCGTACGGTGCTGACGGTCATTATGCAGCCAATGAAGCTGGATCTCGGCCTGAGTGATTCCGATGTAGGCCTGGCAGTAACTATTTTTACACTCAGCGTGGCCCTCTTTTCTATTCCGATACTCTACCTGGTAGACCGATGGAGCCGGACAAAAATGCTGCTCCTGATGGCAATAGCCTGGAGTATTTTCACCTTTTTAACAGGCATGGCCAAGAATTTTATAGGAGTTTTATTACCCAGGATGTTTGTGGGAGTCGGCGAAGCCGGTTTTTCCGGCGGCGGCACGGCGATGATAACAGCCGCCTATCCCAAAGAAAAACACGGCATGATGCTGGGTATCTTTAATATAGGGATTACCATCGGTTCAGCATTGGGCATGATAATCGGCGGCATAATATCCGTCAAATTTGGCTGGCGCTATGCTTTCTTCATCTTCGCTGTACCGGGTATTCTCCTGGGCATTTGCGCCCTTTTCCTCAAGGACTATAAAACGGTCGAAAACACGGGTAGCGGGTCCGGGTTAGCATCACTTTTCCAATCGATAGCAGCATTACTCAAGATCCCGACATTGCGCTGGTTTTTCCTTGGATACGGATTACTATTGCTCATGAGCCAGGCGCAGATGTACTGGACAGTCCCGCTGGTAATGAGAGAATTCAATATTAAAGAGGACTCTGCCGGTCTGATCTTAAGCATCGGCATCCCGCTGGCCGTCATCGGCGCATTATTAGGTGGATGGTTCTCAGATTTCTTGCATAAAAAAAACAGGAAGGGACGGATGCTGCTTCCAGCCTGGACAGCACTTTTATCAGCAGTCTTCCTGGCAATTGCGTTCATTGTTTTCCATCTCAACTGGCAGGTGGCCGGAGCATTCGCCACGGCGTACGGGTTTATCTACTACGTGGGCATGCCCGCACTGGGGGCAGTCTCGCAGGAAGTCATACCGCCGGCGCATAAAGGGCTTTCGTGGGGCATGACCATCTTCTGTATGTATATGTTCGGCGGCGCCTGGTCACCATGGGCTGTGGGAGGCATCTCCGATGCACTGGGCGGCGGCGCAGGCGGCCTCACTTGGGCACTGCTATTCTCCTGCATCGGTGGAATCGGGGCCGCTTTATGCTTCTTCATGGGATCAAGAACATATGTGGCTGATGCAGATAAGGTCAAAAACGCGGTGCTCTTAGCTGAAAAATAACGAAATCGTTGAGAATAAGAGAGCAAATGACATGAAACAAGCTGTTAAGTTCACAGTCTATACTCTTGTTATACTACCCTGTCTTTTATTATCGGCCTGCATGGTGCCCAGAGAAACGATTGATTTCAGCAACATTAAGACCATAACAGCTGCCCTGTGGCTGAAAGTGACCGACTATCCAAAGGCTATGCTCGAAGGGCCGGCATTCGACAGGAACGGCGATCTTTACTTCTGTGATACGCACTACGAGGTAACAGAGGGAGGGGGGAAAATCTATAAAGTATCCTTGGCAGATAAGCTGGTTAAGACCATTTACGATGATCCGGACCACAGTGGCTTTGCATCGATTAAGATCCACAAGGACGGGCGTCTTTTCCTGTGCGGGTTCTATAGCGGAGATATCGTAATCATGAATCCAGACGGCAACGGGAAAAAAGTATTGACAGCCAGCTATAAGGGCAGAAAACTGATACCGGATGATATGATTTTTGACAATGATGGCAATTTCTGCTTTACAGACTATTCAGGGGAGATCTGGGACACCACGGGCGGTGTTTACCGGGTCCCATCTGATCTAAGCAGGATCGACCTCGTTTATAAGGGACTTGCCAAGGGCAATGGCGTCTCCCTTTCACCGGATGGAAAACAGCTATGGGTGGCCGAGACATTGTGGACCGGATCATTGGGACGCACCTTACAGAAATTCGACCTGGAAAAGCAAGATAAAGCGTCCGGTCTCCTGGCACCGTCAAAGATTTATAGTTTCCCTGACGGAACCGGTTGGCCTGATTCGAACGCGGTGGATTCTGATGGAAATGTATACCAGGCCATGTCAGGCGGAGGAAGGGTCATCATCGTAAACCCTCAAGGAAAAGCCCTGGCACAGGTGATAATTCCCTCTGAATACGGCGAAAAATATAAAGGAACTACCAACGTTGCCTTCCAACCGGGCACTGATACGGGATTCATGACAGCTTCAGGCGATCTAGGGGGAGCTATCTTTACATTCAAAGCGTTGGCCAAAGGGCTGCCTTTGTTCTCACATCAATAGGCCAAGGGCAGAATTAACATGGTTATTCAAATGAGCGTAATGGATTTTACGACTCGAAAAACCCGGAGTTCGCCAAACCCGATTTCTTAAAGCCCCTACAGGATTAAACGAGAACAACACGAAACAAAGATATTAGGAGTCATATAATGCGAGAAAAGGTTATTATTACCGCCGCGCTGGCTGGTTCCCAGGTTTACAAACACCAGAACCCCAACGTTCCTTATACGCCCACCGAATTTGCTGAAGAGGCCAACAAAGCCTTCAAATCCGGTGCCGCCATGGTCCATGTCCACGCCCGTCATGCCACCGAGGGATGGCCTACCAATGATGTACCTACAGTCACGGCAATCTATGATGCCATCAAACAAAAATCACCCGATCTGATAGTTCAAATAACTTCGTCTGTTGGACTGGCATATGAAGACAGGATGGCGCCGATCATTGCACTCAAACCTGAGATGTCCTCCCTTAATACCAACACCATGAACTTCTCCGCAATGGACAGGAAGACCGGGAAGATTGTCTTTGATGGTGTGTTTACCAACACTTTTACCATGTTGCAGGACTTCGGTAAAAAGATGGAAGAGCTCGGAGTGAAACCCGAACCTGAGATCTACGACATCGGAGGCCTGGATAACTGGTCCCTTATTTCCAAACAAGGTTTCTTCTCGCAACCTTATAATTTCAATTTTGTCTGGGGCGTCGCAGGCGGCTTCAAATTCAGACCGATCACTTTTGCCAGCCTGGTGGACATGATTCCCCCAGGCTCCAACTTCACCACCTGTGGTGTTGGTAATGAGCAGTTCCCTGCAATAACACAGTCGTGCCTGATGGGCGGTCATATGCGCATCGGGCTTGAAGACAATATACGAGTCCCGACCGGAGAGCTTGCCAAAGGAAGTTGGGAGCAGGTGGAATGGGCCGTTAAAATAGCATCCTGCCTGGGCAGGGAACCCGCCACTCCCGATGAGGCCAGAAAAATTTTGGGATTAAAGTTACGGTAAGGAGGTTTATCCATGCCATCCAGTAATATCAAGAAAACCACAGTCATAGGAGCGGGTGTTATGGGACACTCCATCGCCCAGGTCTTCGCCCAAAAGGGCGTTGAAACCTTCCTGGTAGATGTCGATCAGAAGAGGCTGGATCACGCCATTGAACTGGTAAAATCAAACCTGGAAACACTGGCAGAATTCGGAAAGGTCAAAACCAAAGAAATACCTGCCATCATCAAGCGTATTCATCCCACACCTGACCTGGCCTCCGGTTGTAAAGATACTGGCTTCGCAGTTGAAGCAATAAACGAGACCGTTGAGGCCAAGAAGAAAATATTTTCGCTTATGGAAAAATACTGCCCTCCACAGGCGATCCTGGCCAGTAATTCATCCAGTCTATACATTTTCGATTTCATTGAAATCCAGGACCCGGGGCGTTTGATAGTAACACACTGGTTCGCACCCGCCCATATAATACCCCTGGTTGAAATAGTACCGGGACTTAAAACTTCGCAGGAAACAATAAATACTACCGCCAGGTTCCACCAGGATATGGGCAAGATGGCCCTGGTTTTTAAAGGCCTGAACGGACCTTCTCTTGTAAACAAGTTCCAGGATATCATGACCCTTCCTTTGTGGGATACCGTTGAAAAAGGATGGGCTACACCTGCTGAGATAGATATGGCAGTCAAGGCAGTCATGGCCATCCGCCTTCCTATAGTTGGAGTAGCCCAGAGGCTTGACTTTACTGGGCTTGATACAGTGCTCGACATCACCAAAGGATTTGGCCTCAATAATCCCACGATTGAAGGGATAGTTAAACAGGGAAATCTCGGTGTAAAATCGAGCAAGGGCATTTATGATTATGGCGGGCGCAGTGAGGAACAGATATTGAGGGACCGTGATATAAAATACCTGAAATTACTTGATTTCCTGGAAAAGATAGAAGCATTTAAGCCGGTGTAGATCCAACTGGATCAATTTGGATTATATAAGCAGCATGGGCCGTAATGCATTACGGCCCATGTTATTTCAATAACAGTCTCAGGATGTTACCAGCCACCGCTGGCACCACCACCGCCCGACATTCCTCCTCCAAAACCCCCAAAGCCACCCCATGTTTTGTGCCATTGCGTAGACTTGCCTGCCGCTACCTGTTTCTGATAGTTCTTTGAGAGCAGATAGTCAGTTCCAAGACCGAGGCCGGCAAAAATAATGGGAACGACAATCAGGGCTGCCAAACCGCCAACGGTTAATCCTATGATGACGCCGGCAATAGCACCCCAGATGCCGCCAAACCAGATACTCATACTTCGAGCCATAAAACCGGCCAAATATACTGTAATTACCGTCACGACGATAAAGGCCATTAACCAGTTACCAAATAGATTTTGTACCGGATTATCTTCAAGAGGGGCCGGCGGAGTCCCTTTTCTTATATAGTCCTCGATCGAATTTACACCTGCGACAATGCCGCCCTCATAGTCACCCTTCTTGAAGCTGGGCAGCATATCGTTATCCCGTATCCTGCCGGCACGCCCATCCGTAATAATAGGTTCGAGCCCATACCCAACTTCTATCCTTATCTTTTTATCATCTAGAGCAACCAACAGCAATACACCGTTGTTCTTGTCCTTTTTGCCTATGCCCCATTTTTCAAAGATCCTGACAGCATAATCCTCTATGGTATCACCTTCAAGGCTCTTTATCGTGACCACAGCAACTTCAGCAGTAGTATCTTTTTCAAGCTGCGTAAGCTTTGCTTCAAGCTGTGCCTTGCCCTGGGCGGTCAACAAACCGGCATAGTCATTCACAAAACCCTGGTAAGCAGGAAAATTCTGCGCTGATACAAACGCAGTCCCCAAAGGCAGCAACAATATTACACTGATTACTGCCAGTCCCAGTAGTATAAAGTTCCGTTTCACTAAAACTCTACCTTGGGAGCCTGGTCAGCGCCGCTCACGGACTGGAAGTACTGCTTTTCGGTAAATCCAAACATACCTGCCAGCATATTGGTCGGGAAGGTCTTTATCTGGGTATTGTAGTCCCTTACCAGTTGGTTATAGCGCTGGCGTTCAACGCTGATGCGATTTTCAGTGCCCGCTAATTCGTCCATCAGGGCTGTTACGTTCTGGCTCGATTTTAGTTCAGGGTAGTTTTCGACAATTGCCAGGAGCCGCCCCAGGGCAGATTCCACCTGCCCGGCCGCCACTGCTTTGGCATCTACCGTAGTAGCGCTTCCGTATTGCGTCCTCGCCTGGGCAATCGCATCAAAAACAGTCTGCTCTTGTTTCATAATGCCCTTGACAGAGTTTACCAGGTTCGGAATCAAATCAAAGCGCCTCTGATATTGGGTCTCAACCTGCGCCCATTGTGCATCAATAGCCTGCGACTTGGTTACCAGGCCGTTATACATACTCATCAGGCTGACGGCAATAATAATAACAACTAAAACAACGGCTCCCACCGCTGCCAGTGCACAACCCCAAGGAGATTTCATAGTTTCATCCTCCTGAATTATTAAGGAATATTTAAGTGCTCAGTGCACAATTCTACATCACAGGTATTGTATCCACAAATAGCTACCCGCTCACAGGTATTTAAGGCACACTTGTGATGCATTGATCATAAGGCATATAATCGTGCTGACTAACGGGAAGGAGGCTGATTGGCAATGAATAAGGCGCTTGCTGCTCCATGTGGATTGTACTGTGGTGTCTGCGGTATTCACATTGCGTCACGTGACAACAATGAGAAATTCAAGGAGAAATTGGCGCCTGTTTACGGGGTCAAACCTGAAGAACTAATATGTGACGGGTGCCTGTCCGACCGCGTATTTGGCTATTGCCAGGTCTGTCCGATCAAGTCATGCTGCAGCGATAAGAAAATAGATGGCTGTCACCAATGCACGGATTTCCCCTGCAAATTTATAGATAATTTCCCGATCCCGGTTGGTAAAAAAGTGATCCTGCGCTCTGTTCCGAGACGGAGGGAAGTCGGCACAGAACAGTGGATGGCTGAAGAGGATAAACGTTACATCTGTCCGCATTGCGGATACCCGGGATTCCGTGGAGTTAAAAAATGCCGTCAATGTGGAAATTTGATTGACCTGGATTAGATTTTTATCCGGCCCTGAAAAAATTGCCCGGCCCAGGCGAATGCTTCCTCATTCATCAGCACACCGCTATTCGGCTATGTTATAATTTAACCGTTTTACAGATGCCTAAATTCAGTTTCATGCCCCGTGACGACAAGTTCTTCGACTTGTTCGAAGTCAGCGCCAGTAACATGGTCAAGGCCGCTGAAACTTTGAAAGGCATGATCTATACATGGGACGGTATAGACCAGAAAATGGACGATCTGACCAAGATCGAACACCAGGGAGACACGATAACGCATGAGATCATGTTCCAGCTTAACCGTTCTTTCATTACACCTTTTGACAGGGAAGATATAGGAACGCTAGCCCATTCTCTGGATGATGTTACTGATTTAATCCAGGCTGCGGCTGATACCATGGTCCTTTACAAGGTCAAGACACCCGGGAAACGGGCCAAAGAACTGGTCGATATAATCTGCCAGATAACCAAAGAAGTTGAAATTGTAATGCCCAGTTTACGTAAGCACAACGCCAACCTGGAGAAGATATTAAACAGCTGCGTGGAAATAAACAGGCTGGAAAACGTTGCCGATACTATTTACCGTACGGCGCTGACCGAACTATTTGAAGACACGGACATCGCCGATATAATTAAGTGGCGGGAGATATACGAGCACATGG
>JBEKCL010000060.1:0-16662 GCA_050014895.1 Dehalococcoidia bacterium | reverse complement strand
CCCGGAGACAGCCCAGGCCCAGTTTGTCAATTTCGATAATGTACAGTCCACTACACGGAAAAAATTGCCTTTTGGCATCGCCCAGGTTGGCAAGTCTTTCCGCAACGAGATCACTACCGGGAACTTCATCTTCCGCACTCGCGAGTTCGAGCAGATGGAGATTGAATATTTCGTCAAGCCGGGTACGGACGGCCAGTGGTTCGACTACTGGGTCCAGGAAAGGCTGAATTATTACATCGGCATGGGCATTAAAAAAGAGAACCTGCGCTTAAGGGAGCATGACAAGGAAGAATTGGCCCATTATGCCAAAGGTTGTTTTGACGTCGACTACAAGTTTCCCATTGGCTGGTCGGAGATCGAGGGTATAGCCAACAGGGGTAATTTTGACCTTACCCAGCATTCCAAGTTCAGCGGCAAAACGCTGGATTATTTTGATGAAGAGAAAAACGAGCGATATATACCGTTTGTTATTGAGCCATCATCCGGTGTGGATCGGACACTTCTGGCAGTGCTCGTGGATGCTTATGATGAAGAACAGGCGGATAAAGAGATACGTGTAGTTCTGCATATTAAGCCTGAATTGGCGCCGATAAAAGTGGCCATCCTGCCTTTGAGCCGGAATGAGAAGCTTCTGCCCATGTCAAAGCAGATATCGGCTACATTGCGCCCGCATTTCATGACACAGTATGATGATGCTCAGAGCATAGGCAGGCGGTACCGCAGGCAGGACGAGATAGGTACACCTTATTGTGTTACCATCGACTTCCAGTCACTGGAAGATAACCAGGTCACAATACGTGATAGGGACAGTATGCAGCAGGTCCGTATTCCCATTGAGGAATTACTGGATACATTGAAATCCAAGTTTAATTCTTAGGCGTTAATATCCTGGCCGAATGGCCGGCAGTTATATAAATGAAAATCGTGCATTTTGCCGACACTCACATCGGAATGGAGACATACGGGAGTATAGATCCGGCCTCCGGTCTCTCCACACGTGTACTGGACGAACTTAATGCCATGGATAAGGTAATTGATTACGCCATCGGCAATTGTGTAGATCTGGTGCTTTTCTGTGGAGATGCGTATAAAAACAGGGAGCCTTCACAGACACATCAAAGGGAATTTGCTCAAAGGATCAGGCGTCTTTCTGAGTCAAATATTCCTACAGTGATTGTTGTGGGAAATCATGACCTGTCCGGTTCGCCCGGCAAGGCCAGCTCGGTAGAAATATTCGATACATTGGATATACAGAACATCTACATTGCTCAAAGGCCGGGAATACTCAAGATAAAAACAAATCACGGTGATGTTCAGGTGGTTGTTTTTCCCTGGCTGAGGAGAAATGCATTATTGACTAAAGAAGATTTAAAAAACCTGAGCATCGGGAAGCTGATTGATCAACTGCAGGAAGTAATGTCAGCCAGGTTGATCGAACTTGCCTCAAATGTCGATACCGCTCAACCGGTTATACTGGCGGCGCACCTGGCCGTTTCTGAGGCCAAAACAGGTACCGAGAAGACCATGATAATTGGAAATGATCCCGTTATCATGCTTAGCACTATAGCTAATCCCGTTTATGACTACGTGGCACTGGGGCACGTGCACAGGGGGCAGGTCCTCTGTGAAACACCTCCAGTAGTATATTCCGGCAGCCTTGAACGCCTGGACTTCGGAGATGAAGGGCAGGAGAAAGGTTTTTACGTAGTGGATATTGAGAAAAACGGTGCGGATAAGTGTACCAAATACGAATTTCACAGTATCGCGGCACGGCGATTTACTGCTCTTGAGATTACTGTATCTGACCAGGACCTGGATCCAACCGGGAGCATTTTGAAAGAGATTCTGGAACATACGGATGTGATTAGTGGAGCAGTAGTCAGGTTGAAGCTTTCTTTACCCGGGCATCTTGCGAGTGTATTGAGAGAGGGGGAAATTTTTAAAGCGCTTAAAGAGGCATATAATGTAAGCATAGCAAAAGAACTTCGCCGGTCGTCCAGGGGGCGTGCGTCAGGCTGGGTAAAAGATGCCATGACCCCGCTTGAAGCATTAAATAAATACATGGAAAGTAATAACGTGCCAGTTGAACGGCGAAAAAAATTGCTTGAATATGGTGAAAAATTGATAAAAGAGAAATTCTCTTCAGATAGAGGGTCCTATGCAGGCTAAAGTCACCCGCAGGGTGGAAAAAATTAGAATTCGGTTTGGTATCAGGGACAAAATACTTATCTCATTTCTTGCTTTGTCACTGATTTCAGTAGGAATAATTAGTTCACTTGCTTTGCGCTATATTGGCTCAGTGGGAACACTGACCAAGGAATACAGCGCATCCATGGGTGAGACTGTAATGTCGGTATCCATTTCAGCGTTAGAAGACCAGGGTAGGCGTACCATCTATCAAAAGGCCCTGGACGTAGCACAGGAAATCAGCTTCTATCTTCAGTTGCATCCAGACCTGGACCAGGCCGCCATGATACAAGATAGCAAGTTGAATTCTATAGCTGTTGAAAAGGTAGGGAGGACGGGATATACGATCGTCTATGACAAGACGGGCAAGATAGTGTTTGCATCTGACCCAACTCTGGCAGGCGCAAACTTGCGCCAGCTTGGCGGCGAACCTTCGTATTATTCTTCGATTTTTGAAAGGAGCCTCCTGGGAAGCGAAGCATCAGGTTATTACACGTATAAAGAGCCCGGGGCAACGACGGAGCGTACGAAGTATATGTACACCGTGCCCATCGAATCTACCAACCTGATAGTATCAGCGTCCACATATCTGGATGAGTTCTCTTCTGCGGCCGAGGATACCAAGAGCCAGATCGCGTCGGCAGTCGACGATATGAGCAAACAGATTGATAAACAGTCCCGTGAGGCCGAATTGATATTTATCGCAGTCATTGTAGCTATGGTGGTTGTGGTATCAGGCGTGTCTTTCCTGTTATCGGAGACTATAACAAGGCCGATCATGGCCCTGACCAAAGGATCGGAGCAGCTCGGTAAGGGTGAGCTTGACTCAGCTATTGAAGTAAATACCGGCGACGAGATGCAGGTGCTGGCCGATAAATTCAATGCCATGAGTAGGACGCTTAAGGAATCATACAGTAACCTTGAACAGAAGGTGATAGAGCGCACTGAGAAAGAGCGGGAGCGTGCCGAACAGCTGCGCACCATTAACGAGGTCAGCCGGAAAATCAGTTCCATTGTGAATTTGGATGAGTTGCTGGCATATGTAGGCAACTTGTTGCGGCAGGCTTTCCACTTCCATAATGTGAACATATTTTTATTCGAACCGAGCTCCGGGAAGCTGATGCTGAAGACCCTGCATTTTAGCGGTCAGAAGAATGTGATACCGGTGGGCGTTCCACTTGAGATGGATGAGCAGGGGATTATTGGCAAAGCCGCCAAATCGGGTGAGTATGTGCTGGTCAATAATCTGGAGGCGGAACCTGATTATAAGAAACATGAAGGTACGGCTGAGACGAAGTCAGAGCTTGCAGTGCCTGTTAAGATGGGTGGCCGAGTGCTGGGAGTACTGGATATTGAAAGCACGGAAATCGATGGTTTTGACGAAGCTGATGTATTCACTGCACAGACGCTGGCAGATCAGCTTGCAGTCGCCATCGAAAATGCCCGGCTGTACCAGGAGACCAGGCAGATGGCGGTGACAGAAGAGCGTAACCGGATGGCCCGGGAGATACATGATACTCTCGCCCAGGGCTTTACGGGTATCATTTTGCAACTTGAAGCCACCGAGCAGGCCCTTGGTGATACCAGTGAAGATGTACAGAAACACCTGAACCAGGCGCGCAGCCTGGCGCGCAAGAGTCTGCAAGAGGCCAGACGGTCGGTCTGGAATCTCAGTCCGCAGGCATTAGAGCAACTTAGAATCGATGAAGCGATTAAACATGAGGTGGACCGCTTCAGACAGGACCATGGGATAGATGCCGTATTTACATTATATGGTGAAAAACGTGAAATCCCGCCCGAGATGGGAACTGCTTTGTTCCGCATCTGCCAGGAATCGTTGACCAACATTACCAAACATGCGCAGGCAACACAGGTGGAAGTTGAGTTAAACTTTGATTTAACGAATGTGGAGCTTATTATCAAAGATAATGGCGTGGGCTTCGAGCTTGACCCGGATGGGAAAGTGGGCAAGAGCGGTGGCTATGGATTGATTAGTATGCGTGAAAGGGCGCTAGGGCAAAACGGCAAGTTTGAAGTACAAAGTGAAAAAGGTGAAGGCACAGTGATCAAGGTTTCTATCCCGCTTGCATAGGAGGTCAGTGAGTGGATGCGATTAAAATACTAATTGTTGATGACCACCCTGTAGTCAGAGAGGGTATCGGCGCTATGTTAAAGCGCGAACCCGATTTCAAAATCGTGGGGGAGGCGGCAAACGGTTTGGAAGCTCTCGAGCAAGCTCGTGAGCTGTCACCGGATGTAATATTGATGGACCTGCGTATGCCGGAAATGGATGGCGTAGAGGCTATTACAAAAATAAAGGAAGCGAAGCCGGAGATTAAGTTCATTATTCTCACGACTTATTCAGACGACGAGTATATATTCAAGGGAATTGCCGCTGGGGCGAGAGCTTACCTTTTAAAAGACGCGCCGAGAGATGAACTTTTTAAAGCAATACGTGCGGTATCCAGGGGGGAATCACTGATTCAACCAGTGGTTGCTTCCAGGGTGTTGGATAAACTGGCCGAGTTGTCCAGGAAAAATCCGGGTGCAGAGACACTTTCAGAACGTGAAGTTGAGGTCTTGAGATTGATGGCTAAAGGTGTTTCCAACAGCAATATAGCCGAAGAGTTGTCCATCACACAAAGTACGGTAAAAACCCACATCACAAATATATTTCAGAAACTAAATGTGACCACTCGAACAGAAGCTGTTACCACCGCCTTAAAACGCGGCATTATTCAACTTTGATCATACTTTAGTATGATTTTTTATCACCGCATGGGCTGATTATCGGGTCAGCCCTAATATCTGGTAAAACCAACCTATCTCCTGATTATACGTATATGGTATATACGTTAAACTTAAGGCACTACTTTATATACGGATAATTAGGGATGATAAATTCTGAGCAGTTAGCTGAAGCTAACAGTCATCATCATATACTGGTTTCCGAAGTTTCCTTCGGGAGCGGCGAGGTAAAGCTCACAGGCCGCGTGCTTTATCCGGATACAAGTGATGTAGTCCCCGGCGCAGTTATTTGCCACGGGTTCGGCGCCTGTTACCGCACAGTGGAAGAACCGGCACGTATGCTGGCTTTACAGGGTATAGCCGTTCTGATCTTTGATTTCAGGGGACATGGCAAAAGCGACGGAATCGTGGACGAAAATATTGTAACCGATGTTATCGATGCATGGAATTTTCTTTCCAGTTACCCTGGTGTGGATGGCGGGCGTATGGCGCTGGCAGGTCATAGCATGGGTGCTTTAGCAGCCATACTGGCGGCAAGAGAAATCAAACCACATGCTTTGATAGCTATGTCCTGTCCTCCGGAAATAAACGGTGATTTATCGAAGCTATCATTTGAAGTACCTGTTGAGCTTCTGGACGGGAAAAACCCCGTGAGGGAATATCCTCGAGACGGTTCTTTACCCTGGGTCAAGGGTTTTGCCGGCATTATATCGCAGTTATGGATGCGGATTGCCGGATATAAAGTCCGGGTTAATTGGACGAAATTCTTCAGTATTTTCAGCAAGGCCAGGCTTACTGCAGTTGTACGTGACTTGAGGGAGTGTGCAATGCTGTTTGTGCATTGCGATGGTGACAGCATAGCCCCTTATGCCACCGCAGTGGCACTCTACGAAACCGCCAGAGGACCCAAGGAGATACTGATTTCTGCGGGAGGGTTTCACTCTACCCCGCTGCTGGCAGGCAGGGTACGGCGTAATTGGACCGACTGGACAGTGAATACACTGAGGTCGCTATAGATAAAAAATAGTGCGTAAAGACAATTAAAGAGGAGAAATGGAAGAACAGATTAAAGTGATGATTACGGATGACAATGAAGTCGTCAGGGAAGGCCTCAAGAGTATTTTTGAGGCACATAAAGATATTATCGTAGTCGGACAGGCGGTGGATGGCCTGGATGCCATTGAGAAGGCCGAGAAACTTCAGCCGGATGTTATACTGATGGATGGACAGATGCCGCGTATGGATGGGCCTGAGGCTATAAGGCGTATTAAGAAAATAATGCCGGACGTCAAGATATTGTTCCTTACCGTTTACGGCGATTACGCCGGTGATGCACTGGCTGCCGGCGCAAGCTGGTACCTTACCAAGGACTGCCGCAGGCAGGATTTACTGGAGGCCATCAGGGCGCTTGCCCAGAGTGCACGGCTGAAAGCAAAGCCGTAAGTATATTGGAAAATTAAAAAGCCCTGCTTTTGAGAAAGCAGGGCTTTTTATTTATCCCGCTTAATATAAAGCGGCAGTGCTCAAGCCTTGCCTATTTATTTTTGTGGTCCAAGGGCATTAATCAGAAGTAATATTTTGCTTTTGTAAATAGTATTTCCCTGGTACTTGTCCTGGACCAGATTAATCTGCTTTCTGCGTATTTATATCAACTTGAACTGAATTACATCCACGATGCCCATATCGGTAATGCGCAGCTCGGGGATAACCGGCAGCGCAATGAAGGAAAGCAGTGCGAAAGGCGCAGGCGGTAGCTTGCCCAGGCTGGCGGCGGCTTTTTCTATTACATCGAATTGTCTGGAAACATCTTTAGCTGGGTCTAGTGAAAGCAGCCCGCACACGGGCAGGGGCAGCCTGGCAATAGGCTTTGCTCCTTTGCAGACAACAAGGCCTCCCTGCATTTCCTCGATAGCCTTAACGGCGGCAAGAATATCTTCATCGGTTGTGCCCACAACGACAAGGTTGTGTGAATCATGTGCTATGGTAGAAGCGATGGCCCCGCTTTTCAACCCGAATCCTTTGACCAGGCCGATTCCGATATTGCCGGACGCCTTGTGTCTCTCGAAAACAACTGCCTTTAGAATGTCCCTATTGATATCCGCCGTGAATGGTCCGGCCGGCAGTTTGATCATTGTCTTTTTTGTCACGATCTGACCAGGGATGATTTCAATGACCGGGAACGCGCCTCCGGTTATCTTGAGATCTAATGCTCTGGGGCCCATTTTTCTTATATTGACGGATTTCATGAGGCTGTCAGGGCTTTTATTGGAGGACTCGCCGAGGTATTTGCCTCCGCTGGCTGACAAATTTCCGTTGAAGAAGACCTTGTCAATTTGGAGAGTGTTAAGGTCTTTTATTGTTATAAGGTTGGCGCGGTAGCCCGGTGCAATGGCGCCCAGGTCATAGAAACGGTGGTGCTCGGCAGGATTAATGGTAGCCAATTGTATCGCCCGGATTGGGTCGAGGCCAAGATCAATAGCCTTTCTAACCACCGCATCGACATCTCCATCGGTTAACAGGTCGGAGCAACTGCGGTCATCTACTACGAACATGCAGCGTCTCCAGGTTTTTTCTGTAACGAGGGGAAGAAGCGTAGCCAGGTTTTTCTCTGATGAACCTTCCCTGATCATCAGGTACATGCCCCTGCGCAGCTTTTCCCTGCCTTCCTTAAAGGTTGTAACCTCGTGGTCAGAGTAGATGCCTGCAGAAATATAGGCGCTCAGTTGGTGGCCGCTGACGCCCGGGGCATGACCGTCTATTACCTTGGTGCTGGCGGCCTGGATCTTGTCCAGCACTGAAGCAAATCCGTTGATGACGCCGGGGTAATTCATCATTTCCCCTAGCCCGGCATTTTCCTTTAATTTGAGTAACCTGGCGATCTCTTTAGCTTCAATAACGGCGCCAGCCGTCTCCATATGGGTGGCAGGTACACAGGATGGGGCTTTAAAGAAAAAATCGAGCGGCAGCGTGCGTGCGCAGTCGAGTACGAATTTTATTCCAGCGATGCCGGAAACGTTGGTTATTTCGTGGAGATCGGTAACAATGGAAGTGGTCCCGTGGGGGACGACTGAGCGTGCATATTGCGAAGGGTGAAGCATGGAGCTCTCGATATGAATATGCCCGTTGATAAAGCCGGGCGCCAGGTAGCTGCCTTTAAGGTCAATTATTTCTTTCGCGCGGCTATATTTCCCAATGCCCGCAATGTGCCCATCGAATATGGCTACATTGCCCTTCTCAATCTCACCTGTGAACGTATTAATAATGCGTGCGTTCTTTAATACGAGGTCGGCAGGTTTATCACCGCGTGCCACTGCAATCAGGTCTGCCAGGTTCATATCACACCTCCAGGGTCCGGTGATTTTATTAGTATATTTTTATTTGACGTATCACAAATACGGGTAGCCAATTTATTCTATATAACAGATATCGGGCAGATAACGGTATTTTTCATCCCAGTCTATACCATAGCCCACGATGAATTTATCGGGCACCGTGAAACCCAGGTAATCTATCTTCGTATTGGTTTTACGGCGCGATGGTTTCTCTGTAAGGGCACACAGCCTGACTGAAGCAGATTTTTTCCTTTTGATGTATTCGATAAAGTATTGAGTGGTCAGTCCTGTATCTATAATGTCCTCAACCACAACTACATGCCTGTCCTTTACGGATTCGGTAAGCTTCGAAATGACCTTTATTTTCCCCGATGATTCCGTACCGCTGCCGTAGCTGGACAAACGTACGAAATCAACTTGCAGCGGCGTATTTATTTTGCGGACAAGATCGGCCATAAAAATGAATGAGCCCTTGAGGATGCCGATCAGCAGCGGATTCTTGCCCTGGTAATCCCCGCTTATTTCCGCGGCAAGCCTGTCGACTGTCTTCGAAATGTCCTGGTGTTTGATAAGAATTTTCAGATCTGATGGCACGAAAAGATTATAACCGTAGCGTTTCAGCTTTGTCTACACTTAGCAGCCCGGGTAGTCATCCTGCCTACCTCATCTTCAGGGCGCTATCGCTTGGTGGTCAGTTTTTTAACTGCCGCATTCAGTCCATCGATCGTCAGATCGAACATAGGGAAAACCTTTTGAATTGCCTTTACTGTAGGATAGCTGCGTAACACAGATCGCTCGGGGTTCAGCCACACTACGTGGGAAAAGTGCAGCTTAAACTGTTTCAACCGATCGAGTCCAGACATTTTCTGATAGCCGTGATAATATATATCTCCAAAGCGGTCAAGCAACTCCGATTGTGCCATGCAGGCATCGCCGACGAATATGACCTTGTAATCCGGTTCGAGAATTTTAAATAAATGCTCAATTGATTCGCCCTTGCGCTGCTGTATATCCGGGTAAAGTACGTCATAGGGGCAGTTGTGGAAGTAATAATACTTAAACGATTTGAAATGGCTTAGTGTGTTAGCTGCCGAAAAAAGCCGGCTGCAAAGATCGGCAAACGGTTCCATAGAACCGCCGGCATCCATCAGCAAGAGCAATTTAATTGAGTTTTTCCTGGGCCGTTTCCATTTGAACTCCAGTTCACCGGCGTTCTTACAAGTGGCGTCTATTGTCCTGTCGAGGTCAAGCTCGTCTTCCAGGCCGACGCGGTTCAGTTGCCTGAGCTGTTTAAGAGCTACTTTCATCTGCCGGACATCGAGTGTCACATCACTGCGGTAGTTCCGGAAATATCTTGCCTCTGCGATGCGGACTGCACTGCGCATTCCGCCCGGGCCGCCCACCAGCATACCCTGTGGATTGTAACCGGAATGGCCGAAAGGAGACGTACCTCCGGTGCCGATCCAGCGGTTGCCGCCGTCATGGCGTTCCTTCTGTTCCTTTAAACGCTTCTCGTATTCCCGTATCAGTTCTTCCAGGTCCATTTTCTGGATTGCAGCAATTTCTTCAGGAGTGAGATTCGGCCTGTTTTTAGGATCGGTCAGCCAATCAAGCAATTCTTGTGTCAGATCGAGTGGAGGGGCAATACCGTTGAAATACTCCTGGAAAGCTATATCATACTGGTCGAAGTGGGTCTCGCTTTTAACCAGCACCGCTCGGGCAAGATAGTAGAAGTCGTTCAGGTTGTCGATACAACCTTTTTCGAGCGCCTCCATCAGTATCATCCATTCAGTAATGGAGACCGGTACTTTCTTGTCCTTCAGCGTATAGAAAAACGGAGTGAACATAGGTCAACACTTCTCAATTCAGTGCAATTAGTTACCGCTAACGTTGTAGCCGCGTGTTCCAGGCTTTTTCTTTACATTGTGAGTAACGTAATAATCAATGTCCGTTTCTTTTTTAATGAGGGTCCCGAGGAACGGTATTTCGCCGTCCTTGATTTTCCCGTCCAAACCGCTGGCCATTAAGGCCTGAATCCAATCTATCAACTCGCTGGTAGAAGGTTTTTTGCGGAAGTCATCTATTTTGCGCAGCGTGTAAAATGAGTCTAGCGCGTCTTTCAGCAATGAGTTCTTTATATTGGGGAAGTGGACTTTAACAATGTCCTCCATCAAATCCGGTTCAGGGAAATCAATATAGTGGAAGATGCAGCGGCGAAGGAAAGCGTCCGGCAATTCCTTTTCGTTGTTGCTGGTGATAAGAACAATTGGGCGTTGGACTGCGGTGATGTTTTCGTCAGTCTCCGGTATATAGAAACTCATTTCGTCCAGTTCATTTAGAAGGTCGTTAGGAAACTCGAGGTCGGCTTTGTCGATCTCATCGATCAACAGAACAACCTGCGAGGGTGCAGTGAAAGCCTGTCCCATTTTTCCGAGTTTTATATAGTGCTTGATATTTGAGACGTCCTTGCCCCCGAAGCGGCTGTCATTCAGCCTCTGCACAGTATCGTAAATATAGCAGCCTTCTGCAGCTTTGGTAGTCGATTTGATATTCCAGCGTATCAACTCTTTCCCAAGGGATGATGCGATGCTGTGCGCAAGGAGTGTTTTACCGGTTCCGGGCTCTCCTCTTACAAGCAACGGTCTTTGCAGGACGATCGATACATTTACAGCATTTTTCAGGGCATCGGATATAACGTAATCTTTTGATCCTTTGAATTGTTCGAAGCGGTTCTGTTCCATGATATTTCCTCCAAGGTAAATCAGGGGTTTACGTTCAAACCCTCCAGCTTATAAAGCTGGAGGGTGGAGTGCAAGTCCTGAAATATTCCGCTTAAAATTGTAGGTTATTGAGACGGTTAAAGCAAGTTTTGACGTTCATAATAATTGGTGGATATAGTTGCGGGTCCGTTCATGAGATGTTAAATAATCGTATTACCGTCAGATTTTTTGCCTGCTGGCTATGGTCCCCGTTATGACGACTACAATAAGGGCAATTACCAGGACCGCTAAAATAATCCATATCCAGAAATTACTATCTGCAAGTATGCTGTCTATAAAATTGCGTGTCTTATTTTCACTGGAGGGTGCTGGGGTGGCAATAACTGGGGATGCAGGTACGGTCCGGTTATCCACGGTTGCGGTTGGTGTCGGTGTGGCAGCCGGAATCGTGGATTTGTTTTCAGCGATCGTGAAGGGGAAGAGTTCGGACCATGCCCCGGTGCCCTTTTCCCCTGTCGACGCCTGCACAACCCGCACTTTCCAGTAATAAGTTTTACCCTGTTCGAGCCCTTTTTTATCGGTTAATGTCCAGGATGGGGAAGTGCGGTTTTGCACCATGATGGTTTTCTGCAAAATTATCTGCGAGAAATCACCGTCTTTAGCCAACCACAATTCATAAGCCATGGCCGAAGTGCTGTGCATCCACTGAAAAGTAATATCGGCAATAGCATTATTGTTGATAAAGACTGGTATCAAATCGTCAGGTCGCGGCGCAACCGGCAGCGGCGCAGCGAACAGTACTTCCCTGGGAGGTGGCGCCGGTGGAGCGTATTGCACACCCGGTGACAGGCAATCGCAATACGTCCACAGCCGGCCAATGTTCGACTGGTAATTGTAAGCTCTGTCATCTATTGCCCACAGGTTGACACCCGGCGATAGTTTCAGCGAAACCGGTTCCCTGCTGAACACTGTACCGGCCGGTAATCCCTGGTCAAGGGCACTCCACTCTATAGTGGGTGGTCCCAGTGTTTCAGGTTCAAGTGTCCGGTCTATGGTTGCGGCCGAGGCTCCGTATAAAGTCCCCATCTGTGCCAGGCCCCAAAACCCGGTGTTAGGTGCTCCCATGGGATTCCACGGTACAGCCCCCGGGACAAAAGCGTATATATCACTTCCCGCAGTGTCAGCCGCTGCATATATGATGAATGAATTGCTTAATCTGTAATCGGCAATAGCATGTATATGACCGGCTACGGGAAAGGCTGTCGTGACATTAAAGGATGTCCCTGCATCAATTGAAAAGGCGACTCTGTTATCGGTGGTATCGCCTCCAACTACAATTACACCATTAGGCGCTGCAAATATTGTGTGTGCAGCCCCTATATTCGTAGCTACCTGCAGGGACCACTGAGGTATGAGCGAGGAAGCATTGCCTTTGCGTACGTAGGGGCCGCCGAGTATATATACGTAGCGTGTGTTGCTAATACTGGTTATTGAGAAGTCAGCGATGGACATGCCCGGCAGTTGAGCATTCCATGTCTGTCCATAGTCCTGGGATTGTCTCAAATCGTCGGTGCCGCGCGAGGCAAAAAATATGGACTGGTCAACTCCCACATTATTCATCCTGAGAATGATATCGTTGCTTGTAGAAGGGACGCACAGCACGCGTTCCCATGATTTGCCTGATAATTGGCTGTTCGATCGCCATATGCTGTCCAGGTGGTTTCCTGCATTATTGAGGGAGGCTATGTAGATTGTATTTGCGTCCGATGATACAGCCACATCTGATAGAGCACTGATCTGTGTGTCTATCAGGCTTATCTGGTTCCATGTCTTTCCATTGTCCAGGCTGAGACTGAAGGCTGATTCATCCAGGGGCGTACCATTAAGATAGGCCAAAGGCCATTCCGCAGGGCTATTTAGTGGAGCCGAATTGGTGCCGCAATATGCCCTGCTGCCGTCGGGAGACCATGCAACCTGTGCGTTGCCGTAGCCGGATTTCCCTGCGCCGGTAGGCGGCTTTTCGGTCTGGTACCAGCATGTGGCCGGACAGGTGTTTGGCGCGTTGGTGGTCCATGTCAGCACAGTCGCACGGGCGGAATCCCCAAGAACTTCGCCGACCAACAGCTTGCCGCTGATGTATGTGCCCTTGTAGGCAATGCTGGAGACTCTCTTGTTTGATTGTGCGTTCATAAGTTGATAAACTGTGGTCCCGTCTATCCTGAACACACCCGCGCTTCCTCCTGTTGAATCTATGCTCACGTAGGCCCGGCAATAGGCCGGCGCCTGACCGGAATAGTCCGCCGGCAAGTCAAGATCGCCAGTTATAATCTGATTTGCCTTCGGAGATGTGCCAGCCCCGCTTACTGTGACCTCTGGCGGATTCCCGCTGTATAAAACTGTCCAATTTGTTGTATTTGTATTGAGATCACGGATACCGGCATTGAAGTACGTCCCTGCATTAGTTGCGAACAAGACTGCGAGAGACGAATCAGATTTATAATTAGGTGAAAACTTGATTGATAAAACGTCTCCTGAGAATCCCTGGTTTACCCAATTGCCTCCTATTCCAGATGCCTTAAAGGTAGTAATGCTGCCGGAGCCAGATGCCCTGGTCCCCACCGCGATATCGTAGCTGCCATAAAACGGTGAGATGGCAATCGCACTGATATTTCCCGTTGAAGGTAAATGGGTGTCATTCCAGCTTTGCCCAGCGTCTGAAGATATAAAAACTTGGCCGGGAGATCCTGCTGAACTGGTGACAATGGCCACAAACCTGGGATTGTCGGGAGCTGCTGCGACCAGCCACGCCGGCAGGCTGGCGCCTGCCGTAATCAGGTAGCTGCTAAGGTCATACCAGCTTACTCCGGCATCGTCTGATCGATATAATTTGCTATTGGCGGTGTCGATGGAATAGATGGTCCTGCCGTCCTGACCGACTACTAACGAGGTGATTTCCGATGGGCTTACTACTACATTAAAAGCGTTGCTGGGAGTGTCTACAGTACTCCATGCCATCCTTCCTGCATTCACGCTCGAGGGTGATATTGCAAAATATAATACAGGCAGAATTAGAGCCGGTATAAACAAAAATGGCAAGAGATGCTTTCGCAGACGGTTTAATACTGACATGCTCTAATAATATAAAAGGACGTGCAGTCGTTTACGGCCTGGTTCAGGAAGGCAATTGATCAGGCTGTATAATCTGTGATGCGGCTATATCGATCTCCGGCATCCCGTCCGTATAATGTGGTGAAGGCGGTTTAAGTGGCTGCTTGGGGCCATAATTACGTTCCTCGTTGATTGAATCGAGCACGCTATATACGATTTCGGTGGATCCTTTGTGGGTGCCTTTGTGCCCCAAAGGCAATTTGCACACGTGCAATTCCCACTCGTTGTAAGATTCGCGTATCCAGGTGACCGTCCGTCCGCCTGCAAGCGCGGCACTCTTTTTATCACCTGGCGTCACAACTATCGGCTTAATGCTGGTATTTTTCCATTGCACCACCACGGTGCGCAGCAACTTTTTGGTAGTAAAACCGCACTCTTCTGCCGGTGTCGGCGCTGGCTTCTCTATCACTGTCTCAGCCGTGGCGAACATGTCAGGGGCAGGGAGGCTCCTTTTATCTGAAATGGGAGGTGCGATTTCCGTCATCTCTGAGGGAGGAGCGGGAAGTTCCTTGCCCTGGGAAATCTCGTCTTCATATTTCTGAAGAAGCTCGCCGAATTTCTCCATAAGCTGTTCACGGGTGGACCCCGGTGATTTCCTTAAACCGTCGCCGATCATTACAACCGTGGTTTGCGGTGGTGGAATAGCAGGTTGAATCGGCTGCGGAGGCAGAGGTGGAGGCATTGTGTATGTGGGATAAGGCATTAGGGGTGGAGGCGGCATAGCCTGATAAGGGGTGGAATAGGGAATCGGCTGCGGCTTCCTTTCACGCTTTGCTAGCGAGTAAATGCCATAAATTATACCGGCGATGACTATTAATGTGAGGGGTATCGTAATGGCTGGTGTGGTATAGTCACCTTCCCATTGGACATCCACTGTCTGAGCCCCGTCCACTGTCACCGTGCCTGATGTGAGCACAGCTTTCTGTTTGCCACCGAAGAATCCCATGATCCCGGACATGGCAACTTCGGTCGGGTCTACGCTCCACTGTGCTACGCTGCCGGCTTGTTGCCACCCGCCGCCCTTAACGCTCCCGTATTTCGATACTATATTAAGTTTGTAATATAACTGGTAAGTAGCAACAAACGTGCCTGCCCCAGTGATGCCGATATTCAATGTCTGAGACCTTATTTTGTCCCCGCCGGGCGATAGCCAATATGCGAATTTGTACTGTGAATCGTTGTCCTGCGCTATTGAGTCTTCTGCTGTAACAGCAAGCGGCATCCCCTCTCTGTACCATCCTGAGCCGGTCAGAGACGTAATACCCGAAGGGTCTGATTTTAAAGCAACAGAATATTCAGGGAAATAATTAAATGTAATCTGTCCTACATCCTGGCTTGCAGTAGCCGTGTTTGTCTCTGCACGGTATCTTATATCTGTCCTGCCGGGACTGGCAACGATGTTGTCAACCGACACGGTTGCTGTGGAATCGGGATCGAGTCCGGTTAATTTATAAGATTCTCCGCCCCGTAGGGTTCCTTTGACTACATTACCTACGTAAAGGTTGGTCTGGCCTTCGGCAAGGCCGGAAGTAACCGTTATGAGGACATCGTATGTACCTTTGTCTACATAAAGGCTGTATGTTTGTGTTCCAGTGACACCGCCACTGGTAGCTGTGACAGTGAATGTATAATTGCCTGCTGTGCCGCGCGCAGGCGTGCCTGATATTATTCCGCCGTTGAATGCGAGCCCTGATGGTAAAGCTCCGCCTGAAATTGCGTAGGTGACGGTAGTGCCGCTGCCGCCTGTCGCTAGAAGGCTAGCAGAATAGGATTGCCCCACCGTAGCCGAAGCCACACTCGCTGTTGAAAAAGTGATCGGAGGTGTGCTTATTATAATCGAAAATTGGGTGGTAGAACTACCGGAAACTGAATCATTGACCGTCACATTAACACTATATGTTCCTACGGCCGTGGGGGTTCCGGATATATTCCCTTGGGAAGAGTTTAATCCGGGTGGTAGTCCTGACATTGTCCATGTTTGTGTCCCCGTACAGCCACCTCCACCACACGTTACTGAAAACGTACAAATGTAAGTAGTTCCTACATACCCGGCGGGAGGTGACCCTGATATTACAGGCGGTGCCGCCTGAACTTCCCCGGGCAATGTGATAGTCGAAATTAGAAATAGGGCTAATAAGGCGATCGACCATCTGATATAAATATTGTGTACTTGCCTCTCAGCTTTCACGTAATCTTCAACCTGCAATTAACAAATATATGATTGTATTATAATAGCAATTTAAAATGTTGTCGATTATTGATTATGCATATCGGCATCTAGTTGGGGCAGATATATATTTGATTTATGTGTGAGTCAATAATAAAATAGGCCATTTATATGACCATAATATAACAAGGGAATAGATTTATGACGTACGAGGAATACAATAATTCTGATATAGGCTATGAGCTTAGCAAGGTACGGTCCGAGCTTGAACTGAGGTCCAGGCTGCTGGACCTGGCGATGGATGGCAAGAATGGAAACGCGCCAAAGGGGGAGTGGACGG
>JBEKCL010000059.1:0-16667 GCA_050014895.1 Dehalococcoidia bacterium | reverse complement strand
AATCGTCTCCTCCAGGAACTGGCCCTGGTTGAAAGTGTGCTTTCACAGCATTCAAAGGATAAGTCTTCAGCAAGCGACCAGCCGGGTAACGGCGGGTGGCAGACTTCCAGGCCGGCGCAAACAGCGCCAAGGTCCGTCAGACCGACTGAACAATCCCGGCCAGCCAGCCTGGTAAGCAAACCACAACGGGTTTCGGAACAATCGCTGGCAAGTTCGATACCTTTACCAGATTCGAGTGATACTGCGTCCGATCCCATCGAACAATCCACGCTGTCAGAGCCGCTCAAAATGGACGACCCGTCCGATCTGGCTTACCTGAGCGCCCATTGGAAAGATTTTATTCATTCGATGCGCGGCGAGGGTTCGCAGGGAAATCTCGACGCCCGCCTACGCCATGCCTGTGAGCCGGTGGAGATAAAAGGCGATAACCTGGTGCTCGGATTTTATCATGAGTTCCACAAGAGTTATATAGACAACCGCAAATATCTTCATCTCATCGAGAAAAAGCTAAAAGAAGTTTTCGGCCACACATACACGGTGAGTTGTATCATGATGCCGCAGGGGCAGAAATCTGAACTCAAACCCGCCAGCAGCAACCACCTGGTTGAGGCTGCCCTGAGCATGGGAGCCAAAATCGTTGAAGAAAACACTGAAACGGAGGAAAAATGAGTCAATTTAACCTGCGTCAGATCCAGGAGCTACAAGCCAAATTAGTGAAAGCCCAGGAAGAACTTGAGCATACCAATGTCGAGGTGACTGCCGGAGGCGGCGCCATAAAGATAGTTATTAATGGCCACCAGAAGTTTCAGTCCATCACAATTTCACCTGAGGTCGTGAACCCGGAAGACGTAGATTTCCTGCAGGATCTCGTACTGGCTGCATGCAATGAAGCTATCCAAAAATCGCAGGAACTGGCGGCGCAGCATATGGGTAAGCTTACCGGTGGAATCAAGATACCCGGCCTGATGTAGGAGACACATTTGAATCCTGATTTCCTGCCCACTGCCAAACCCATTTCAAGGCTTATAGAGGAGCTTAATAAGCTTCCGGGCATTGGTCCCAAGACCGCTCAACGCCTTGCCTACCACCTGCTGCAGGCGCCCCCCGAAAGGTCCCGCGACCTGGCGGACGCCATAGTCTCTATCAAAGAGAACCTCAAACTTTGCTCCATCTGCCTTAATATTGCCGATTCCGACCCGTGCGGCTTCTGCGCTGATGAATCCAGGGACCGCACAAAGGTCTGTGTAGTGGAAGAACCGATCGACATCATGCCGCTCGAACGTACCAGGAAATTCCGTGGCCTCTACCACGTGCTGCACGGCGTTATCTCTCCGAGCGACGGGATCAAGCCCGAAGACCTGCATATCAGGGAGCTGCTGGACCGTCTCAGCGGCAACCCCATAACAGAAGTCATATTGGCGACCAATCCTAATGTCGAGGGGGAAGCTACCTCCATGTATATCCAGCGCCTCATTTCGCCCCTGGGCATCAGGGTCACACGGCTGGCTCGCGGGTTGCCGTTCGGCGGCGACCTCGAGTATGCTGATGATGTAACACTCAGCCGCGCCCTTGAGGGCCGGCAAGAGATGTAAGAGCGTCCCGATGACCGCGCGGGTCTATCAGACTGAAGGCATCATCATCAAAAGGCACAAATTCGGCGAGGCCGACCGCCTTCTTACCTTATTCACTGCTGATTATGGCAAGGTCAGGGCCATCGCCAAAGGCGCCATGCGTCCCAAGAGCAAGCTGGGAGGTAATGTTGAACTGCTTACCCACAGCCAGCTCATGGTCGCCAGGGGGCGTAACCTCGATATCATCACACAAGCCCAGGCGATCGATAATTTCCTGCCTATCAGGGACAGTCTCGAACTCATGTCCTGCGGCTTCTATCTCTCTGAACTCGTTGATACATTCACTGAAGAGAGTGTTGAAGACCGGGAGATGTTCGATCTTTTTCTAAACACGCTGAGGGAACTATCGGCCGCCATGGACGGAGAACGTATTTTGCGTTACTTTGAACTGCGGTTGCTCAGTCACCTGGGCTACCGGCCGCAGTTGCAGCGCTGTTCCAATTGCGGGAAACAGCTTCAACAGGAGATCAATTACTTCAGCCCGGCGCAGGGCGGAGCGTTATGCCGCGACTGCGGCTACCCCGATATGGGCGCAAAGACACTGTCTGTAAATGCGCTCAAGGTCCTGCGTTTATGGCTGAAATGCGATTTTGAGACCGCCAGAAGGGTCAAGCTCAATAATGATTTAACCAGGGAAATAAAAAACCTGATGCGCGAAAACGTTAAATACGTACTTGAAAAGCAGCTCAAATCGATCGAGTGGATGGACAAGCTGGCAGCCGAAGGCGGTATAAATGGGAATACTGCTGGAAATGTTACCGACCAGCAGGGCTCACCCTAAGGCCAGCGCTCGATCGTTCCCAGGTAGTCATCGATGGTCTCCGCCCTTCTGATCTGGCGTAGCTTGCCCTCCGCCGTTACCAGCAGTTCCGCTGAACGCAGCTTGCCATTATACTGAAAACCCATTGCGAAGCCATGTGCGCCTGCATTATGCATGACGAAAACATCACCGGGTTCGATCTTTGGCAGAGGCCTATTAACAGCGAACTTATCGTTGTTCTCGCAAAGCGAACCGACCACGTCGTATACATGGTTCTTTAATTCATTCTCTTTACCCAATACCGTTATGTGATGGTATGCCCCATATAGGGCAGGGCGCATCAGGTTGGCCATACATGCATCCAGTCCCACAAAGTCCTTATATTTACTGGATACGTGCCTTACCTTCGATACGAGGTACCCGTGCGGACCGGTTATGGCCCTGCCGCACTCCGTGACCACCCGCACCGGCCCTAATCCCAGGTCTTCGACATAACTCCTATATGCGTCGTGAATACTGGAAGATACCATATCAAGGTTCAATCCCACCTGTTCCGGCTTGTAGGGCATCCCGAAGCCTCCGCCCAGGTTAATAAAGTCGAATTTAAACCCGGTATCGTGGTTTATTATTGCGGCCAGCCTGAACAGCATTATTGCCGTCTCAGCTAAATAATGTTCATCAAGCATATTGGAGACGACCATTGTATGTAACCCGAACCTTTCGGCTCCGAGCTCCCTGGCCTTAATGTACGCGGCCGTTATCTGGTCGGTCCGCACTCCGTACTTGGCTTCCTTGGGATCGCCGATGAATTCATTGCCTTTCCTGAGCGGGCCGGGGTTGTACCTGAAGCAGATAAGTCCAGGCATTCCCGCATGTTTGTCCAGGTAGCCGATATGGGACACATCATCAAGGTTGATGATTGCGCCAAGCTGCTTCGCCTTTATATACTCCTCAGCCGGGGTATCATTTGACGTAAACATGATATCCTCGCCACTCATTCCAAGCTTTTCAGATATGATAAGCTCCGCCAGTGAACTGCAATCCGCGCCGAAACCTTCGTCCTTTAAAATATTAACAATGTGAGGATTAGGGCATGCCTTAACTGCATAGTAGTTCTTGTATGCAGGTTCAACCCAGGAAAAGGCTTTTTTATACGCGCAGGCAGTATCCCTGATACCCTGTTCATCATAAATATAAAAAGGAGTGGGATACTTATTAAGGGCTTCCGGCAATGCCCGTATGATTCGCTCCGGTAAAGGTTTTGAAGACTCACGGCGGATAACATCGCACCTCTCCGACTGTCTGGAGCGGGCAATTTTTTCCAGCCTGTCGATCTCCGGGTGCTTACCGGGTTTTTCGTTCGCCTCTTTTCTTAACCAGACGCCATACAGCGCAAGTCCTCTTCGGGCGCTTGCGGGACTGATAAAACCGTCGTTTGAAGTAATGGCTGCATATATTTGAAGTGAGGCTTCCTTTCCCTTCCGATTATGTATCAGACCGCTGTGCTCTCCGTATATTTTCACACTGTCTATCGCAGAAGGGTCCATACGCAGGGTAGCTACCCTTGCTTGAAAACGCTTAACTTCATCAATTCCCATTTCAACCTCGCTGGCAAATGTAATGCACAAAATTATAACTCATATGACGGAATACTTTCCTGCCCGGCCTCTCCGGCGATTTTATGAGTTAGGCTGACAACCAGTGAATTGTGAGTCTAAACCTGCTAGAATATCCTGTGCTATGACTTCTGAATTGCCCCCTTACGTACAGGCCCTGCTCAAGCCCTCCGCTTACCCGGAACCTCCCGCTAAAATCGATCTGATGCAGACCCAGATGTCCTTCATCTTCCTCACCGGCAGTTATGTTTACAAGACCAAGAAGCCCGTTAACCTGGGCTACCTCGACTACACCACCCTGGAGATGCGCAAACACTTCTGCGTGCAAGAGTTGGAGCTTAATCGGCGCCTGTGCCCGGGTGGCTACCTGGATGTAGTGCCGATTACGGAATCCGGTGGCAGCTTCAAGATTGGGGGCGAGGGAAAGGCTGTGGAATATGCCGTTAAGATGAAGCAGCTTCCCCAGGGCCGCATGATGGACGTTCTTTTGCCAAAAGGGCAAGTCACAGTGGAGATGCTGGATAACGTGGCCATCAAGATGGCGGAATTCCACGCCAGGGCGGCTACTAATGATACTATTAGTTCCTTCGGCTCTCCTGCCTCCATCAAGGTCAATACCGACGAGAATTTCAGCCAGGCTTGTAAATATATCGGTCCCATACTTCCGCAGCGCTCCTATGACATGACCATGAATTTCACCAATAAATTCATGGCAGATAATGCAGCCCTGCTCAGGCAGCGCGTTGCTTCAGGAAAGATAAAAGACTGCCACGGTGATTTGCACGCTGCCCATATCTGTTTTGCAGACGAGATATATATCTACGACTGCATCGAATTCAACGACAGGTTCCGCTATTGCGACGTAGCCAATGAGATAGCCTTCCTGGCGATGGATATAGACCGATATGGAAGGGCCGACCTCTCGGACTCGTTCGTCCGGTCCTACATTAAGGCCAGCGGCGATAATGGGATAGCGCCCTTGCTGGACTTCTACAAATGCTACCGGGCTTACGTGAGAGGTAAGGTAGCCTGCTTTAAATACGACGATCCCCTACTGAAAGATAAAACGGCTATAATGAATGAGGCGAAGCTCTATTTTAACCTGGCTTATAAGTATGCTAATAAGAAACCCCTGGTGATGATAGTGACGGGATTGATCGGGACCGGCAAGACTACAATAGCGGAGGCGGTGGGGCGTGGCCTCGGCTACGATGTCCTCTCCTCCGATATTATCCGCAAACAGTTGGCGGAAGTGCCGTTGACCGAGCGCCATTATGATAACTTTGATAGTGGCATCTACAGCCCGGAGTTCACGCAAAAAACATATAATGAGCTTTTCAGCAGGGCCAAAGATCTGGTTATCAAAGGGCAATCAGTGGTACTGGACGCCTCGTTCAAGAAAAAGGCGGACCGTCTGGCGGCTTTCAAGCTGGCCAAGGAGTGCGGGGCGGATTTCCTGGCTATTGAATGCGTGGCGGATGAATCCACTATTAAAGAACGTCTCGAAAAGAGACAAAGAGAAGGGGCAGTCTCGGACGGACGCTGGGAGATATTTGCTAATATCAAAAAGGAATTCGATGCGGTAAACGAATTTCCTGAAAATAACGTTATGATACTTGACACAGTACATTTATCCGGTAATACTATTTCATCTATTCTAGAAAAGGTGACGGGTTTATGAATTATGATGTTAAAGACTTAAATCTCGCCCGTGAAGGCAAACTGCGCATTGAGTGGGCAAGCCGTAACATGCCGGTCCTGAAATTGATCCAGGCTCGGTTCGCACTTGAAAAACCATTCAAAGGGGTACGGATCGCCGGTTGCCTGCATATTACAACAGAGACTGCCAACCTGGCACTTACGCTAAAAGCCGGTGGCGCAAACATGGTACTTTGCGCCTCTAACCCATTGAGCACCCAGGATGATGTGGCCGCTGCCCTGGTTGAATCCGGTTTCCCCACATTCTCCATCAAGGGAGAGAATAATAAGACCTACTACAAGCACATAATGGCTGCGCTTGAACATAAACCGCAGTTGACCATTGATGATGGTGCAGACCTGGTAAGCACTATACACCGGGAGAAGACGGCACTGCTGCCCAATGTAATTGGCGGCACGGAGGAGACAACTACCGGTGTAATCAGACTGAAGAATATGGCCAAGGCTAAAAAGCTTAAGTACCCTCTGGTTGCGGTCAACGACGCCAAGACCAAGCACTTCTTTGATAACCGGTACGGCACGGGACAGAGTACGCTGGACGGCATTACCAGGGCCACTAATATTCTCTGGGCCGGGATGAACGTGGTTGTATGCGGTTACGGATACTGCGGGCGCGGTGTTGCCATGCGCGCCAAGGGCATGGGCGCCAAGGTAATTGTATGTGAGGTAGATCCGATAAGCGCCCTTGAAGCTGCAATGGACGGTTTTCAGGTCATGCCCCTATTAAGCGCTGCCAAAATAGGTGATGTCTTTATAACGGTCACCGGGAATGCCCATGTTATAGACAAAGCGCACATTGCACGAATGAAAGATGGGGCTATCCTGGCCAACAGCGGCCATTTTAACGTTGAAATCAACATCCCCGCGCTTGAGAGTATGGCAAAGACCAAGCGCCGCATCAAGCCTTTTGTGGACGAATACGTGCTTGCCGACCGGAGGCGCATCTTTTTACTTGGAGAAGGCAGGTTGATCAACCTGGCCGCTGCTGAAGGCCACCCGGCCAGCGTAATGGATATGAGTTTTGCCAATCAGGCGTTAGCCCTTGAGTACATGGTGAAAAACAAGGGAGAGCTTAAACCGGCAATCTACCCGGTTCCCACAGAAATAGATGCCGAGGTAGGCCGCCTTAAACTCAAGTCTATGGATATATCTATAGATAAGTTGACACAGGAACAGCAAAAATATTTAAACAGTTGGGAAGAAGGTACTTAAATCTAGGAGCAACTATGAAAGACACCTTTACGCATTCACCCAAATACTTTTTTACATCTGAGTCAGTTACCGAAGGCCACCCCGACAAATTATGCGACCAGATTTCCGACGGCATCCTGGATGCCATGCTCAAGGATGACCCTAAATCCAGGGTCGCCTGTGAAGTGGCCGTCACCATTGGGATGGTAATCGTGCTGGGTGAGGTCACCACTAAGACATACGTTGAGATACCCGATATTGTTAGAAACATAGTCAAGGAAGTCGGATATACAAAACCGGAGGACCAGTTCGATTATCAGAGCCTGGCTACGATAGTATCGATCAAGAAGCAATCGCCTGATATCAACGCCGGCGTAAGCAAGGCGCTTGAAGTAAGGGCCAAGGGCAAGAAGGTGGACGATCTGGACCTTACAGGCGCCGGCGACCAGGGCCTCATGTTCGGCTATGCCTGCAACGAGACCGCTGAACTGATGCCGCTTCCCATCTCACTGGCGCACAAGCTGACGTTCCGCCTGGCAGAAACACGTAAGAAGGGCATTATACCGTTCCTGCGGCCTGACGGAAAATCACAGGTAACGGTGGAGTACAACTACGGCAAACCCAAGCGTATAGAAGCTATCGTTATCGGCGCCCATCATGATCCGGAGCCAGACAACGAGACCATCAGGAGCGAGATCATCAAGAAAGTCATTAAGCCGGTCATCCCGGCAGCCCTGATAGATAAGGACACTAAAATCTTTGTGAATAGCGCAGGTCGTTTTGTAGTAGGCGGCCCAGTATCGGACACAGGTTTTACCGGCCGCAAACTGCTGGTAGACACTTATGGCGGCTATGCACGCCACGGCGGCGGCGCCTTCTCAGGCAAGGACCCGACCAAGGTTGACCGGTCTGCAACCTATATGGCCCGCTATATCGCTAAGAACTGCATTGCTGCAGGTCTTGCAGACAGGCTGGAACTCCAGGTAGCTTACTCTATCGGCGTAGCTCACCCGTTGTCTGTTTCCATTGAAACCTTCGGCACGAGCAAAATTCCTGATGCGGCTATCCTGAAGTTGATCCACAAGCATTTTGACATGAGGCCGGAAGCTATCATAAGATACTTCGACCTGCGCAGGCCAATTTTCCGTGCTACAGCATCATACGGCCATTTTGGACGTACTGATGTAAAATTCCCGTGGGAGAAAACCGATAAAGCCAAAATATTGAGGGCAGAAGCTGGGATTTAGGGATGTCTGGCAAAATTAAATTTGGTACGGACGGCTGGCGAGCAATCATAGCCGGCGATTTCACTTTTGATAATGTACGTGCATGCGCGCAGGGAGTTGCGGATTATCTAAAGTCCACGGGGCAGGGGAAGGGAGGCATAGTTATTGGCTACGACACACGTTTTGCCTCCGAAGATTTCGCTGCCGCCTCTGCCGAGGTGCTGGCTGCGAACGGGATTAAGGTTTTTCTCTCTTCGAAAGCTGTGCCCACACCGGTTACCAGCTACACCGTCACTGCTCTTAAGGCAGATGGCGCCATAATGATCACAGCCAGCCATAATCCCGGTAATTACAATGGTTTTAAATACAAGGTCAATAGCGGCTCCAGCGCTCCATCCGAAGTAATAAACGTAATCGAGAAAAATGCCAACGATGTTGTTGCCAGGGGCGGAGCAACCGGCATTGAAGTAAAAGAGGCTGTCAGGAAGAAACTCCTTACTTTTCATGATCCTTTCCACGCTTACGCAAAACACCTTGGCACGCTTGTGGATATTGAAGCTATTAAAAAACACACGCTAAAGATCGTGGTAGACCCCATGTTCGGCGCCGGCATAGGCTATTTTAAGAACTTGCTCGATGGCGGCCAGATAGAGATCCACGAGATTAACAGGGTCAGAAACCCACTCTTCCCCGGGACGCGGCCTGAGCCAATCGGCATCAACCTCAGTAAGCTCGCCCGAAATGTTATACGGGACGATGCTGCAATAGGTTTTGCTACTGATGGCGATGCCGACCGGATAGGCGTGATCGATGAAAACGGCAGGTATATGAATACCCAGGAAGTATTCTCACTGCTGGCTATGTATTTCCTTGATGTGCGCAAAGAACGCGGTGCGCTGGTTAAAACGCTTACATCCACGGATATGTTGTATAAAATCGGAGAGCTTTACAATGTGCCTGTTTTCGAGACGCCTGTTGGCTTTAAATATGTAGCACCGGTTATGATGAAAGAAAATGCCCTCCTTGGCGGTGAAGAGAGTGGCGGATATGGGTTCCGGGGCCATATACCTGAAAGAGACGGCATGCTGGCCGGCCTCTACTTACTCGATTATGTTATAAAGACGGGTAAATCACCGTCACAGTTGCTGGCTGATTTGTATAAGAAGGTTGGACCTCATTTCTATGATAGACTGGATGTGTATATTACAGAAACGGCGAAGCAGCAAATGATTGCTAAATTATTACAGGCTAAAATAGATAAAATTGGTCAGCTTAAAGTGGTCAAACTTGATACCAGGGACGGCTTCCGCTATAAACTGTCGGATGGCAGTTGGCTTCTCATACGTTTTTCAGGCACCGAGCCGCTGGTCCGTATCTACGCCGAAAGTTCCAGTGATGAGGAGGTCCAGAAATTTATTCAGTACGGGCAGGAATTGGTGGCAGGTTGATCTATGGTAAGCCTGGATAACCGGGAACTGTATATTACGACCGACAAATCGGGCATGCGTGTCCAGATTCACGGGCTGCCGGACCAATGTAAAAGCGCCTGGGAAAAGGCTTTAACTTTTAATCTCCCTTCCGACTATTCTGATATAGACAAAGTTGTTATCCTGGGTATGGGCGGCTCGGCCATCGGTGGTGATTTACTCAAGGCCTTAACCAGTACTCTCAGCCGGCCACTGGTTATTGTAAACCGTGAATATGACCTGCCCGCGTGGGTGGATAGCAAAACGCTGGTGATTGCTGCCAGCTATTCTGGAAACACCGAGGAGACTCTCTCTTCTTTCGCGCAGGCGCTGGACAAGCAGTGCAAGAAGCTCGTCATATCCACTGGAGGCAAAATTACTTCCATTGCTGCCGCTAAAGGCATACCCGTTTTCACTATAGACCACGTTTCTCAGCCCCGCGCAGCAATCGGGTATAGTTTGCTGCCCTTGCTCGCTGTAATGCAGCGCCTGGGCTTTATAGAGGACAAATCGGCGGATGTGGAAACCATGGTCGCCCTGTTGGATAAGTTATCACACAGCTGGCAGGAAGATGTCCCCGTAAGTACAAACAAGGCAAAGACACTCGCCCTAAAGCTTAACGGCAAGGTGGCCATAATTTACGGTGCAGGCATATTGACGGACGTTGCCCGTCGCTGGAAAACCCAGATCAACGAGAACAGCAAAGCCTGGGCCTTCTTTGAAACTTTCCCTGAGCTCAATCATAATGCAATCGTCGGATATCATTTTCCGGCAGGCGCTGCGCAAAATATGTTCGTTACCATGTTGCGCTGTCCTGAATTGCATCCTCGTACACAAATACGCTACAAGGTCACAGGTGAAGTGCTCAAGGAAAACAGCATACCATTTGAATACGTTGACAGTGAAGGGGACAATCCGCTCTCGTATATAATGAGCCTTGTTCTGCTTGGTGACTGGGTAAGCTATTACCTGGCGATACTATGCGGCGTTGACCCAACGCCCGTGCCTGTGATCGATTTCCTTAAAAATCGTCTCGCCGAGACAAAATAAAAATCCCCCTTTCGAATCGGGTTCTGTCAACTCTTGGTTGTTGGGAGTACAGCATCACTTTAGTTTAAATGACTGTATTTTCGCTATGTTGGCATTGGGCTTTCTTGGTCTGCCTATAGATTTCCCTTGAAAAGGTATGCCTTTCTTTTGTGCTTCTTTATGCCTTCGCTTAAGATCTCTGTTCAGCATACGATTTCGTTGATACGGAGTGGGTTTTATATAAGGCAATGAAGGTACGCTAAAATTGGCCTTAGCAGCTTCTACTTTGGCTTGTTCATTGTGCCTGATTAGACTTTCCCAGTTCTTGTATGGGAAGTCTATGTGTGCCTTCATAGCAGGCGTTACGTCGTTATCTTTGCATGATAGCGTGTCATGTGGTCGAATATAGTTGTAGTGAATAACAAATCCGTCAAGAATCATCCTTGCGGTGTCTAGGCTTTTTAAGTCTCTCATTACCTTAGTACGTGCCCGAATAGTGCCCTGCATACGTTCAATGATGTTGTTATTCGGTTTTGCAGTAAACTTCTCAACCTTCAAATGCTTTGTTTTGTCTCCGAAGGTTAAACCGATAGCGTAGTCATACGCTTGTAAGTGATCGGTCATTATCACTTTGGGCACTCTGCCAGTGAAGGTATAGGCTTCTCTCATTGTTTCTTGTATATCTTCAACTCTACGGGTTGGCGACAAATGGGAAGCTACAAGGAAGCGTGTTTTAATGTCAATTATATCCATGAGCCAGTATTGCTTTCCTGCTACGTTAATAACGGTTTCATCCGCTAACCAAACGTAACCAACGTCGGGATGATAGCCCCTTGTTATTTGCTTTGCATCGTTTGTAAACCGTTCAATCCAGTTATAAATACCTTGGTCAGTTATATTTATGTTGTATATTTGTTTCAGCATCCGACTGATTTCATTCAATGATAACCCTTCATAGTACATGGCTACTGCCGAGCTAATTTGGTCAATAGCGGTCTGCATCTTGGGCAGAGTATCCAATCCACTGAATTTACGCTGACAGTCTTTGCAGTAATACCGTTGCACACCTTCATAAGTGCCAAATCGTATTATATTTGGTGACTGGCAGTATTTGCAGTTTGTTGATTCAGCTATGTTATAGATCATATTTTGCATTCTACTAAATTAGTAAATGGAAGCCAATTATTTTTCATATTCACTAATAGCATAAACCACGGATGTCTTTTAATGCTATACCTTTATAAACACTTTATTACGGTTGACTCTCGTATACTCTAAATCCGATGTGGCTTCAGGTGCAATAGTTATAGATTCTGGGTAGTCTATAATTTTGGGCCAGCTTCATTATTGCTTCATTTATTTTGCGTGCGAGGTAGGGTAAAATGAGAGGATGTGGAAAGTGTGTGGCTACTTTGCGGGAGGCAGTGTGACGTTATTCATTGCCTTTGCAACTTTGTCTGTAAACAATTGTTCCAATCCGCAATGGTATCTTAATGTTCTACTAATACTATCGATTGCAGCAGCGATAATTAGCTTAGTAATTGGAACTGTATTAGGGATTTAAGGCGGTATTGGATTTATCTGTCACGAGAATATCAAAAACCACCGTCGTCGCTAATAAGTGGAATGGTGGTGTCGATGACAACGGGTTTTATTGGGCTAGGAATAGGAGCAAGATACGAATTTACTACACAAAATTCAATCAATAATAAATTTGAATATAATAGTCCTATTCAATCAGTCCGATTTATCAAGCCAGTAGAAAAAATTATCTTCCCGACTGATGTTCCTGCCTTTGTACATTGTGAGAATCGTATTATTTACAGGTTGCGGAATAGAATATTAGGTATTCCTACACCGAGAATAATGGTAAAACAATTTACAGAGAGAGGCATTATCTTTGATGAAGAAAATACATATGGTATCGATGCTGTACTTGAATTGACTCCATTGTCACCACAGTTCAAACAAGGACAATCTACTAAAGATAATTCTCAAGGTTTGTGAGTTTTCGGTGGTTTATCATTTTAAGTAATACTTGTCTATAATGATCGTGCGAGTTAGAGCGCAAAGGAGAGTTTGGTTAGAGCTGGTGGCTCGAAGCCAGAGAGATATGCGTTGATGGACTCATCACCCGTAGCAAATCTCCCTCTCACCCTCTAGCTCGCACCATTCTTAGCATCGTTTAACTTGACATTATGTCCAAACTGACCTACTACCAGCAGATATGTTAACCACAGAGCAATGCAGGGCGATAGCTCAGAAAGTGGCTAAGAAATGGGGGGCAAAAAGTAGTTATATCTTCAATATTTGTTTATATTTGATCTGTTCCCTATTCTCTACCCCGTAAAAAGTCACTAAATAATGAAAGGCATGGTGACATTCCACTAAGTCTTGATAAACCCTAGCGAATCCGTGTGTAATTATCCTGTGTTGTTGCTGAGTCGATAACTTTTGTTGTTGAATCCAGACCACAGATATCCTACGGGCCTTGATCAGGTTCATATGTACACGCTTTGCGGATGTGTCCTTTGTTATCCAAACGCCCCTGCAACCATAGTGATCAGCTATGTGGTTAATTATGGTAGGGTCTTCTATTACTCCTGGTGGATTACCAAATTCATCTCGTACGTACTTGATAGGATATTCAAGCTCCGCCATCTTCCTAGCAATATGGGGGTTTAGTCCTTCATCTAGGATGAAGAAAGGTAATACCAGTTGTTCAGGAAGTAGCAATCTCCTTTTCCCAATCTATCGCACTTTTAATATAATCTTCTGGAATCTCATAACTTTTAGCTAAAAACATCATGCTGTCACCAGCAGAAACCATACCTGCAATATCAGATGTGGGTATCCTTGTACCCGTTATACAAGAACGCCCAAATTGGACACGGGGATGTAATAATATATTTTTTCTAGGAGTCCAAGAATAAGCGATGCCCTTTTCATCAAAGGTGAGACCGTGCATATCAATAAGGTTTTCTCTGACCATTTCAATAAAAGCTAATTGTCCGCCTTTATTTGCAACTAAAAGTATTGATGCTATCTCAGCGAAGATATGGAGTGCTCCTTTTTTCTCTGCCCAAATAGGTTCTGTAGCAAATGGCCTAATATGCCCTGTATGTTTTCTCAATAGTTTTTCTGCTTTACGTATATCTTGAAATGAATAGTTTAAAGCACGCAAAAATGCTATTACCCTCATTGAAACTAAGTCTTCAAAGGTAATCAGCATTTGCCTGCCAGGAATTTGAATGAGTTTGGGATCAGTTAAGCCCTGCCGTATCCAGCGAATTAAATTAGCATTATGTATTTGGTAGTTTGAATTAATAGTTCGAACATCAGGATAAAGATAACGAGCTGCTTCCGATATTTCATAAGAGCCAAGAAATTCTTTTGATGCTGTTTTCATAGTCATTATTTTGCCCTCCAGTTTGTAGGCATACTACAATATTCATACTGAAGGGTTACTAGACTACTGGCATAGTTCTAGGAAAACAGTAATGTAAACAAATATACACTTACGACTGATAATACCAAAATAGCCCCACATTTACAAGTGGGGTTATTTTTATTTTAAGGATTATTGTTTGACACATCTGCTATACTGGTATAATCATCGTTTGGGAGGTTGAATTATGGGAATAGAGTACAAAGCGATTGTTCTTAAATCTGGAAAAGGTGAAACCAATATTGATCTGTTTGAAAAATACATCACGGACGCTTTAAACAAGAACAATCAGGGGGGTTGGAAATTTATTTAGATTGCTACTTTCGGAGAAAAACCAGTCGCCATCTTTTCAAAACTAGATGAATAAAAATACACCCCCTGCGGTGGATTTAGCTTATTCAAACTGCTATATAAACCTACCACGATGTAGTGGCGGTTGTGGTGGCTGACTATTTACTGATATGGGTTCTGCGTCTTGAAACTTTCCCGCCAATTGCCCAACATTGAATTTAATTGAATTGCTTTTCGTTCTCATACCTGTACTATCTGATGTAGATATGGCAAGCTTTACAATGCCCTTATAGTCTAGTGAATGTATCATTCCCGCCACTGATCCAAGTTCTATCCAAAATGTGGCTTCTTCACTTTCCTTAAATTCATGGGGAAGCTCTATATGCGATTGCGGTCGCACGATTCCCAGTTTCCCTTTATATTTTGGTAGAGTGAAATACAGTTGTGTAATAGTGAAGGGCCTAAAACCTATGTTTATAATGCTGACGATAAGATGTGTTGATGAATCCGAATATGTTAGATTTTTTACTATTGATTTCCCTTGAATAAAATAGCCATATGATAAATCCACCTTGACCTTCCGCACACCTTTACTACGAGCAATAATTAGGTTGTATGTCGAAATTCCTGCCCCATACAAAGCCACTATTGCGATAACAATTTGAGTCCAGCTTATTTCCATTTTAATATTACCTTTACTTATTTGGATTGGTTGCCTTCTTGCCTAAGGCGTGGAATTGATCTCGTGTTATTTCACGGCCTATTATCTTGCGTTTCGCCACCTAGTGTATCCTCTTTGAAATCACCTTTAATCCTATTATCAAATTTTCCTAATAGGTTTTTTACATATTCTATTTGTTCAAACTGTTCAACAAAATCGGATGCTAGAGATTGCTTACCATCTATCACTTCAATCACATTATTCATTGCGAAATCCAATGCTTCTTCATACTCCATAGCATCATCAAAATCGCTAGGTTCCAGTTTTTTTGCTAATCCCAAAAATGCTTTAAGGAATATTGGCATAGATATGAGGTTCTTAAAAGGTATGAATGCGTCCTTGTAATTTTGTCCAGCTATCTTGATTTCTGTGTCCAGCAAGCGTGAAGCTTCTGTAACATTCCTAATTTTAATATCAAAATCACGTACCTTGTCCGCAATCCCATAGACATCAATTGCCGTATTCATGGCATGTGCCATTGCTTTTATTATTGCTTCGCGGTTAGGAGGAGACTTGAGTTTGTTATAACCATCAACAATAGAGCGAGCTTCATTGCGTTGCTTGTATGGAGCCATGCAAAATTGTGCAAGATAGATAGTTGCAAAGAGTAATATTAGTCCGCAAACTCCGCCTATAAATCCATATAAAGCCGCTAAAGGGACCGAGGCCGTAGTCGGAATGAAGCACACTGCTATCATTGTGCTCCCGCCTGGAATGATAAAGGCAAGAAACCACGCCCAAATTCTATTGAGTAACCACTCTTTAGTATCTGCACTTGCCCTTTTAGATGCAGATTCCCATTGCCCTTCCAAATACATACTATAATTTTACCATCGTATGCAATAGCCCTTTTGAGGGTTTTGCCAAGTCCTGATTGGCAGGTTTGCTTATCAAAGTAACGATGGCAGAAATAGGGGATTAATAGCCTATACAAAAGCTAATCCCCCTTCCGTGGAAGCTATACCAACCACCTGTTGGTAAAGCCTCGAATCGAAAGGGGGATTTTCTTATCTTCGCAATAACGACCGCTTTAACGCTTAGTGTACTGAGGTGCTTTGCGGGCACGTTTAAGGCCGTACTTCTTCCTTTCCTTGATCCTGGAATCACGAGTAAGCAGGCCATGCTTGCGCAAGGGGCCCCTGAAATCCTCGCTCAGGGCAACCAGGGCGCGGGCTATGCCGTGCTTTATTGCGCCGGCCTGGCCTGTAACGCCGCCACCAACTACTTTGACTTCGATGTTATACTTACCAACCGTGTCGGTAACTATAAACGCCTGCTCGACCATTTTCCTGTGGTCCACCAGCGGGAAAAACTGCAAATATGGTTTCCCGTTAATCTGTATCTGACCGGAACCGGAGGACAATTTTACCTGCGCAATGGCGCATTTTCTCCTGCCTGTACCGCGATGATATGTTGCTGTACTCATTTGCCAGAGCTCCCTTTATCAGGTTCTTTTATACCGGCAACCTGTGCCTGGTGCGGGTGCTCAGCGCCGGCGTAAACCTTCAATTTCTTATACATCGTTCTTCCGAGCCTGCTGTTTGGGAGCATCCCTTTCACCGCATGTTC
>JBEKCL010000058.1:0-16734 GCA_050014895.1 Dehalococcoidia bacterium | reverse complement strand
GGAAGCAGTAGCCAGGGCAAAGTCGGTGGTACTGGAACCTATTATGAAAGTGGAAGTTGTTGCGCCTGCATCATTTATGGGCGATGTGATTGGGGATATTAATTCACGTAGGGGCCAGATAGAAGGCATCGACACACACGGAGAAACCTGCGTCATTCATTGCGTTGTACCTCTGGCGGAGTCATTTGGATACGCCACGACTTTGAGATCTCTCACGCAGGGAAGGGCGACGTATTCGATGGAATTCTATCAGTACAAGGAAGTCCCGGCGAATATACTTGAAGAAATGTTAGTTAAATCAAAGGGTAGGTAAATGACCAAGCAGAAGATAAGAATTAAACTGAGGGGATACGATCACAGACTGGTAGACCAGTCTGCAGGGCAAATCGTCGAGACAGCTATCAAGTCCGGTGCCGAGGTGATAGGCCCCGTGCCGCTGCCGACCAAGCTGGAAAAGTTCTGTGTCATCAGGTCAGGTTTTATTGATAAGGATTCCCGTGAACAATTCGAGATCCGCACTCATAAGAGGCTTATTGACATCGTCGGGCCGACGACGAAGACCATTGACGCACTGACGCAATTACAATTGCCGTCAGGCGTGGAAATCGATATTAGATTATAGGAACGGTAGAAATGGCTGGCATACTTGGTAAAAAAATAGGCATGACGCAGCTTTACAGGGATAACCTCGAGATCGCTGTAACGGCAATTGAGGCTGGTCCTTGCTGTGTTACTCAGGTGAAAACTGCAGAAAAGGATAAATATAACGCTGTACAAATCGGTTTTGGTGAGTCCAAGAAGCTTACAAAACCTGAGAAAGGGCACCTGAAAGGTAATGGGAACTATAGGTATTTGAGAGAGCTCAGGCTGGATGATGTTAAGGATTATCAGGTCGGGCAAAAAATTGACGTAAGTATGTTTAAGGCCGGCGATATTGTACAAATCGAGGGAATTTCCAAGGGTAAAGGTTTTGCCGGCGGCGTGAAGCGCTATCATTTTAGTGGTGGGCCAAAGACACACGGCCAGTCGGACAGGCACCGCGCACCCGGTTCAGTGGGCTCTACTACAACACCGGGCCGTGTTTTCAAGGGGCTTCGCATGGCGGGGCATATGGGTGCCCGCAAGGTAACCGCACGCAATTTGGTAGTGGTCGATGTTGACCAGGCAAAAAATATAGTATTGCTTAAAGGTGCAGTGCCAGGTGCTAAAGGCGGCATACTGCTTATTGAAAAAGCTGCTTAAAAGGTAACTACAGTGGATTTAGAAATATATAATGTAAAAGGCGAAAAGACCGGAAACCTAAAAGTAAGCGACTACGTATTCGGTGAGGCTTTAAATGAAGCAGTTGTGCACCAGACGATGCTTATGCAGCTTGCCAACCGCCGTCAGGGCACAGCGGATTCGCAGACCAGATCCGATGTGAAACGGAGCACTAAAAAGATGTATGCCCAGAAACATACAGGAAGAGCAAGGCGTGGCGGAGCGACGTCTCCCCTGCTTAAAGGCGGCAGTGTCGTTTTCGGACCTCATCCCCGCAGCTACCGGCAAGACATGCCCAAAAAGATGCGGCGGCTGGCCTTGAGGTGCGTTCTTTCGGGTAAAGTCCGCGACGGTGAAGTGAAAATATTGGATAAGCTTGCAATTGAGGAACCCAAAACAAAGCTGATAGCGGAAATGCTGGAATCGCTGGGTATTGCGAGCACCGCCATCATCGGCGTGGCTATTAGCAATGATTATATTACTATGGCAAGCTCCAACGTGTCGGGTGTCAAAACTACAATGGTATCGATGTTAAATGTAGTTGATCTTTTATCATACAAAACGTTGGTACTGGACGTGGATGCAGTAAGGCGCATTGAGCAGCTATGGGATAAAAAGAAAGCCGGCCAAGGTAAGGAAAAAGCAGGCTAAGCCCTGAAAGGTTGATTATCAACATGAACATATATGAAGTTATACGCAGGCCGCTGGTAACGGAGAAGAGTACCCGGCTGTCCGAGCAGCACAAGTATGTCTTTGAAGTGGATAAGAAGGCTTCAAAGGACCAGGTAAGACTGGCAGTAGAGAAAGTTTTTAATGTAGGCGTTATAAGTGTAAATGTTATTAAAGTGCCCGGCGAAACGAAAAAAATGGGCAAAAGGCAAGTTATAGCGCCTGCTTGGAAAAAGGCAATTGTTACACTCAAAGAAGGCGATAAAATACAATTCTTTGAAGGTGTGTAGAATAACAGGAGTATAAATTGGGTTCTGTTATAAAGAAACGCAAAAAAAAGATGGCGAAACACAAGCATCGTAAGCTCTTGAGAAAGAACCGATGGCAAAGACGCCACGCTTAAAATTTAGGAGTAGTTAGAGTTGGCTTTAAAAACATTTCGCCCTACATCTCCAGGGCGCCGAGGAATGGTAAAGATCTCGTTTGATGATATTACCAAAACGGTGCCGGAAAAGTCGTTGCTTGTGCCGCAAACTAAGAAAGCAGGCCGCAATAATAGGGGAGTTGTTACTACGCGCCACAGGGGCGGCGGTGCCAAGCGTAGGACCCGAATTATAGATTTCAAAAGGGACAAACTGGGAGTCCCGGGCAAGGTTGCCTCTATTGAGTATGATCCGGGACGTTCCGCACGCATCGCCCTGATTTTCTATGCTGACGGTGAAAAACGCTACATGCTCTGTCCACTTGGGGTGGGTGTGGGCGATATTATACTGGCTGGCGAAGGCGCCGAAATTAAACCCGGCAATAACCTCCCCTTGGGGAGTATCCCGGCGGGAACAATGGTACATAATCTTGAATTTGAACCGAATAAAGGTGGCCAGATAGTAAGAAGCGCTGGTACGGCCGCTCAGGTGCTTGGCAGGGAAGACAAGTACTCTACTGTACGCCTGCCCTCCGGCGAGGTCCGGCGTTTTATCAATGAATGCAGGGCAACCATAGGCCAGGTGGGAAATCTGGATCATCAGAATATTAAACACGGCAAAGCAGGTCGAATACGCTTGCTGGGCAGGCGGCCTAAGGTCAGGGGTTCTGCTATGAGCCCGCGTGATCATCCGCATGGCGGCGGCGAAGGTAGATCACCACGTGGTATGGCGCCTAAGACCCCACAAGGGAAACCGGCACTGGGTCATAGAACACGTGTTAATAAACCGTCTGATAGACTGATCGTAAGACGCCGGTTTGCGGAGAAATAAAGAGGTAAATAAATATGTCACGTTCAGCGAGAAAGGGTCCATTTTGTCATCCCAAGCTGCTGAAAAAAATTGAAGCGCTTAATAAGAAAGGTGAAAAACAGGTAATTAAAACCTGGGCCAGGTCGTCTACCATAATGCCGGAGATGCTCGGTCATACGATAGGCGTGCATGATGGAAGACGTCACGTGCCCATTTTTATAACCGAAAACATGGTAGGCCATAAGCTGGGCGAGTTTGCATTGACACGGACATTCCGCGGACATGTGGGCAAGTCTGCAGCCGCAGCACCGGTCAAGAAGAAATAAGCAGGTAAGAAATGAGAGTTGGAGCAATAGCGAAAGATATAGGTATACCACCCCGCAAGGTTAAGCTTGTGGTGGATATGGTGCGCGGTAAGAAAGTGGAAGACGCAATTAACATATTGAAATTTACGCCGACACCTGCAGCCAAGATTGTTGCCAAGCTGATCAAATCTGCCTCAGCTAACGCAGAAAATAATTTTCAATTGGATCCAGCGGACTTGAAAGTTGTTTATATTGTGGCTGACGAAGGCCACACATTGAAGAGGTACAGACCTCAGTCCAGGGGCCGCTTCAGCCCGATATTAAAGCGTTCTACGCATATCAAGGTTATGGTCTCTGAGGAGGGAAAATAAGTGGGACATAAAGTACACCCTTACGGTTTCCGGATTGGAATCATACGTGGCTGGAAAGCCAAATGGTATGATGAAAAACACTACCTGGAAACTCTGCATGATGACCTGAAGCTGAGGGACGAAATCAAGTACAGGCTTCGTGAGGGAGCGGTAGCAAGGGTGGAAATGGACCGGCAGGGTACCGATATATTAGTAACGATATTTACCGCAAGACCTGGAATAGTAATAGGAAGGGGTGGACAGAGAGCAGAGGAATTGCGGTCAGAATTGGAAAAGCTCTGCGGTAAAAAAGTGAAATTGTCGATCAAGGAAGTTGAACAGCCTGAAACTGAGGCAGCACTCGTGGCTCGTAATATAGCTGACTCGCTGGAAAGGCGTGTAGCCTTCAGGCGGGCTATGAAACAGGCCGCTTTTAAAACTCGTCAGGCCGGAGCCAAAGGCATAAGAATTAGCTGTGCAGGCAGGCTGGGCGGCGCTGAAATCGCCAGGCGGGAAACCATTCGTGAGGGCCGGTTACCGCTGCATACGCTATGTGCAGATATCGATTATGGAACTGCCGAGGCTGCCACTACGATGGGCAATATCGGCGTAAAAGTATGGATTTATAAAGGCAACATTATTCCTGAAGTAAGGAGAGAAAGTGTTACAACCGAAACGAGTGAAGTATCGTAAGTGCCATCGGGGCCACCTTCGTGGCAAGGCACAATCCGGTAATACGATTGCCTTCGGTGACTTCGGTATGCAAGCCGAGGAAGGTCACTGGATTACGGCAAGGCAAATCGAAGCCACACGCCGTGTAATAGTGCGTTACCTGCGTCGCGGTGGACAGGTATGGATACGTATTTACCCGGATAAATCGGTTACTAAAAAACCTGCGGAAACCCGCATGGGAAGCGGCAAGGGCGCTGTTGACCACTGGGTAGCAGTGGTAAAACCAGGCAGGATGATGTTCGAAATCGGCGGAATTAAAGAGAATATGGCCAAGGAAGCTCTTCACATGGCTGCTTATAAACTTCCGATTAAGGTCAGGTTCGTGGTACGTGAAACTCTTAAAGAAGAGGTAAAAGGTGAAACTAACTGAGATAAAAGCGTTTAGCGACGCTGAACTGCAAAAAAAATTGGAGGAAGCTCATCAGGAATTGTTTAACCTGCGATTCAAGCTGGCAACCAAACAATTGGTGAATCACCGCGAGTTGCCACGGGTCAGGAAGAGGATTGCGAGGATAAACACGATAATCCGCGAGAGGGAGCTCGGCAAGAAATAAAAAATGGAAAAGAACCGGAAAGTCAGGATTGGTAAAGTAACCAGCAATAAGATGGCTAAAACGGTGGTCGTGCAGGTGGAGAACCTGCGCAGGCACCCTCTTTATCATAAGGTAATAAAGCATTCTTCCAGTTTCAAAGCGCATGACGAAGATAATGCATGTAATATTGGCGATGTAGTAAAGATAGTTGAAACGCGGCCGCTATCCAAAGATAAGAATTGGCGGATCGTGGAGATAATTCGAAAAGCTGATATAGTCGGTGCCTTGAAAGAAGATGTGGAAACAGGTAAATCAGGAGAACCGAAGTGATTCAGACGAATACCAGAATGAAAGTTGCGGATAACACGGGCGCCCGTCAGGTAATGTGTATAGGCGTTCCGGGTGGAACACGCAGGCGCTACGCAACTGTTGGCGATGTAGTTACGTGCAGCGTAAAGCGTGCAATACCGAACGGCGTTGTGAAGAAAGGTGACGTCGTAAAAGCAGTGATTGTCAGGATCGCCCAGCATCATCGTAGGCCGGACGGGTCTTACGTGCGTTTTGATGATAACGCCGCTGTAATTCTTGATGATAAAGGCAATCCCAAAGGGACCCGTATTTTCGGACCGGTAGCAAGGGAATTAAGGGACAAGAATTTTATGAAGATCATTTCCCTGGCTCCAGAGGTGCTCTGAAATGAAAATCCGTAAGAATGATACTGTTCTTATCGTGGCCGGTAAGGACAAAGGTAAAAAAGGTAAAGTCCGGAAGGCTATACCGGACAAAGAAAGCTTAATAGTGGAAGGCTTGAACTTGATTAAGCGCCATTCCAAAACTAAGGGCAAGACCAGGCAGGCAGGCATTATAGAGCTTGAAGGAACTATTCCAATTTCCAATGTGATGCTGATATGTAATAAATGCAGTAAACCTGCACGCGTGGGATACAGGATCCTGGAAGATGGTAAGAAAGCCAGGTATTGCCATAATTGCTCTGAAATTATGGACTAAATTGAGGTAATCTTAGATGGCAAGGCTGAAAGAAAGATATAAAAAAGAAATAGCGCCGCTACTGATAAAGAAGTACGGTTATAAAAACGTCATGGAAGCTCCCAGGGTCGTTAAAATCGTATTGAATATCGGTTTGGGTGAGTCGCTGGCCAATGCTAAAGCGATGGAAGCTGCAGAAAAAGACTTGAGCACTATCGCTGGACAGCACCCGGTGGTTACTAAGGCAAAGAAGTCGATCGCCGCGTTTAAGCTGAGGGCAGGCGTTCCCATCGGCATGATGGTTACTTTACGCGACAAGCGAATGTATGAATTTCTGGATAAGTTGGTCAGCGTGGTTTTGCCCAGGATACGCGATTTTCAGGGCATAGCGAGGGACGCTTTTGACGGGCAGGGCAATTACACTCTCGGTATGAAAGAGCAGATCGTATTCCCTGAGATCGAATATGATAAGGTGGACAAAACCAGGGGCCTTGAAATAACAATCGTGACCACCGCAAAGACGGATGAAGATGGCAGGCGGTTGCTTGAGGCAATCGGCATGCCGTTTAAGAAAAATTAGTTAAGGTTAGAATAATGGCAAAACTTTGTAAGATAAATAAGGCAAACCGGCCCCCGAAGTACAAGGTGCAGCAGCATAACCGCTGCAAATTGTGCGGCAGGCCCAGGGCATATATTCGTAAATTCGGCATCTGCAGGATATGCTTCCGTACGTTAGCTTTGAATGGAGAGCTGCCGGGAGTACGGAAATCAAGTTGGTAATATATAAGTTAGCGGAGTTGTTTATCAATGGTTACTGATCCAATTGCTGATTTGTTAACAAGAGTACGCAATGCTGCCATGGCGCATCATGACAGCGCTTTGGTGCCGGCTTCTAAAATGAAGATAGCCGTTGCCAAAATTCTTAAGGATGAGGGATTTATTGCGGATTTTTCCATTGTGAAGGGCGAGCCGCAGCGTATGATTAAAGTCATTCTTAAATATATAGATAAACAGCCTGCTTTTATAGGCCTCGAGCGTGTAAGCAAGCCAGGACTCAGGGTATATGCCGGAAAAACGGAGATACCCAGGGTGTACGGCGGTCTCGGGATTGCAATAGTATCGACCTCCAAGGGGTTGATGACCGGTCAGGAAGCATGGAAAAAGGACCTTGGCGGCGAAATATTATGTTATGTATGGTAATTGAACTCAGTGAGGTGAACCTGTGTCTCGTATAGGACGAATGCCCGTAGCAATCCCCGCAGGGGTTAAAGTGAAAATTGAAGGTAACCAGGTTACCGTTGAAGGAAGCAAGGGTAAATTGACGCGCGTGTTCCATCCTGATATCAAAATTGCGCAGGAAGATGGAAAGCTAGTAGTTACCCGTGCCAGTGACAACAGGCTACACAGGTCCTTGCATGGACTGAGCAGGTCATTGCTGGCAAATATGGTAGACGGCGTTACTAAAGGCTTCGAAAAGAAACTTGAATTGACCGGCGTCGGATACAGGGCGCAAAAGGCCGGCAATAAAGTGACCTTGCAGGTTGGATACAGTCACCCGGTTGAATTCGATCCACCTCAGGGTATCGATGTAGTTATTGATGGTACTAATAAACTCCGCATTGTCGGTATTGATAAAGAGCTCGTTGGCGAGACTGCAGCCGAGATCAAGCGTATCAGGATACCTGACTCTTATAAAGGGAAAGGCATCAAATATGCTGGCGAGCGGCTACGCTTGAAGCCTGGTAAGGCTGGAAAGACCGCCACTAAAGGGAAATAATAATGGCTAAAGTAAGTTCGAATGTAGCAAGAAAAAGGCGGCACGTCCGTATCAGGGCAAGAGTGTCAGGTACATCCGCCAAACCGCGGCTGTGTGTATTTCGCAGTCTCAGCAACATATATGCGCAGATTATTGATGACATCAGCGGTGTGACACTGACATCAGCGGGCAGCAGCAGTGCTGAGATAAAAGAAAAGGCTGAAGGAAAAAACAAGAGCCAGATCGCCGAATTAGTCGGGTCCATTCTGGCAAAAAATGCACAGGATAAGGGCATAAGCGAGGTAGTATTTGACAGGGGCGGTTATAAGTACCACGGCAGGATTAAAGCGCTGGCAGAGTCGGCGCGCAAAGCCGGGTTAAAATTCTGAGGATTTTAGTATGAAAGCTGCAACAAGAATATATTCACCAACGCCAAGAATCGATACAAGCGATATGGAGTTCACGGAGAAGCTAGTATCACTGGACCGCGTTACCAAGGTAGTTAAAGGCGGTAAGAATATGCATTTCCGTGCATTGGTAGTAGTTGGGGACGGCAAAGGCCACGTTGGCGTCGGCCTTGGCAAGGCCAGAGAAGTACCGGAGGCTATCCGGAAAGCGGGTGTTGCCGCTAAAAAGAGCGTTATTAGTGTTGTATTCAGGGATAATACCATTCCGCATGAGAGTCTATCGAAATTCGGTGCTGCCAGAGTACTGCTGAGGCCTGCATCTCCGGGCACGGGCGTAATCGCAGGCGGCGGAGTGCGTGCAGTAGTTGAAGCAGCGGGTGTCAAGGATATCTTGACCAAATCGCTCGGATGCTCCAACCCGGTCAATGTCACAAAGGCGACGATTGTTGCGCTGGCCAACCTTAGGAGCCCTCAAGAAACTATCAAGAGGAGAAAAGGGCTGGCAGGAACTGAGGAGAATTAGGCAAGTGGCTAAAATACGCATCAAGTGGGTAAAAAGCGGTATCGGATATCCGGGCGACCAGCGCCGGACGTTAAAAGCACTTGGATTTCACAAGCTCAATGAAGTGATCGAGAAAGAAGATACTCCTGTTATAAGGGGTATGATTTTTAAAATTAGTCATATGATATCTGTTGAAGAGAGCGAACATGGATCAAAGTAAATTAAAGCCCCCGGTAGGAGCCAAGCATAAGAAAAAGCGCGTAGGCTGCGGTGATGGCAGCGGGCACGGAACTTTTTCCGGCGCCGGATGCAAAGGACAAAAGTCACGGGCCGGCAAGGACTTGCGCCCCGGGTTTGAAGGCGGGCAATTGCCTATCATCAAGAGATTGCCCTGGACACGGGGTTTTACCAATGTGGCCAAAGTCTATTACAGCCCGATTAATGTAAGCGATTTGAAGCTATTCGACGCGAACAGCGAAGTTAGCCCTGAATCACTGGTGGAAGCGGGCTTACTAAAATCGGCCAGTGAGCCGATCAAAATATTGGGTAACGGTGAGTTGGACCGTCCTCTGACAGTGAAAGCACACAAATTTTCACAAAGTGCGAAAACGAAAATTGAAGCTGCCGGTGGTAAGGTAGAGGAGATCTAACATGCCGCAGACACAGTCCAGGCCTCGCCTGATTCAGGCTATGATCGATGCGTTTTCATTGCCTGACCTGCGGCAGAAGCTAATATTCACCCTGGCAATGCTCGTTGTTTTCCGGTTTGTTGCGCATATACCGATTCCGGGTGTAGATGTTGCAGCCCTTCAGAAGATTTTTGACAGAAGCCAGTTGCTGGGCATGCTGGATTTATTCAGCGGCGGCGCAATGCGGTATTTCAGCATTGCCGCCATGGGTGTATACCCTTATATTACTTCATCGATCATCATGCAATTGCTGGTCCCGGTAATACCTGCGTTACGCAAACTTTCAGAAGAAGGAGAGTCAGGCAGGAACAGGGTCAACCAGATAACCCACTGGCTTACAATCCCACTGGCTGGACTGCAGGGTTTTGCACAGTTGCAGTTGCTACGTAGCCAGGGAGGTGTGATTGCAACTGGGCCATTGGAAACTGCGGCAATCGTTGTTTCACTGACGGCAGGCACTATGTTCCTGGTCTGGCTTGGCGAGCTTATCACTGAGAGAGGTATTGGTAACGGTGTGTCAATCATCATCTTCGGTGGCATTATCTCTCAATTGCCGGCCACAGTTGGCGGCGGTTTTATAGCAGGCCAGGTCAACTGGGGTGGTATAGCGGTCTTTGGAGTGCTGGCCCTTGTAACAATAGTAATGATCGTTATTTTCACAGAGGGGCACCGTCGCATACCGGTGCAGTACGCCAGAACTGCTTTCAGAGGCGGCAAGATGTACCGTCAGGCCGGTTCCACTTATATCCCGTTGAGGGTCAATATGGCAGGCATGATACCCTTGATATTCGCCATGTCTTTGATGATCTTCCCAGGCACTATCGCCAGTTATTTAGCTGCTCCTACAGGCCAGGAGCCTAACTTTGCTAATACAATCCAGGAGTGGTTTAATCCCAGCGCACCGCTGCCGGTCGGGTTGTTTTACTGGGGTTTCTATTTCGTATTGGTGGTTGCATTCACATTCTTCTACACCATGGTTATATTTGAGCAGATGAACCTTGCACGTACTTTGCAGAGACAGGGAGGGTTCGTGCCGGGTGTTCGACCAGGCAAGCCAACAACGGACTATTTAAACGGTGTTATCAACAGGCTAACCTGGGGAGGAGCTCTTTACCTGGCAATAGTGGCCATAATGCCGTTTTTTGCCAGCTCGGTAACGAACGTGGCGAATATGGCGCTTTCCAGCACCGGTATTCTTATTGTCGTCGGTGTTGCCCTGGATACGATGAAACAGATCGAAGCACAGCTTACAATGCGGCGCTACGAAGGTTTCTTAAAGTAAGGAGGATATAGCAAATGTTCTTTATATTGCTTGGAGCACCAGGGGCGGGGAAAGGCACTCAGGCAGACATTATAGTCAAGGAGATGTCATTACCTCACGTAGCTTCCGGTGATCTTTTCAGGCATGCCTTGAAGAACGGGACCGAGTTGGGTAAGCAGGCTGAATCCTATATGAAAGGCGGTAAGCTTGTTCCCGATGAGATCACTATTAAAATGATACTTGAGCGTGTATCACAGCCTGATTGCAAGAGTGGCTGTGTTTTCGATGGTTTCCCGAGGACAATTGATCAGGCCAAAGCACTGGATGCCGCCCTTGAAAAACAGGGTAAATCCATTGAGAAAGCTATTTATATAGAAGTCCCTCCAGAGGTATTATTGGACAGGTTGACCGGCCGCTGGGTTTGCCGCACTTGCCAATCACCTTACCATCAGAAGAACTCTCCTCCGCGTAAGGAGGGCGTTTGCGATAAGTGCTCTGGTGAGCTATACCAGAGGGCCGACGATACAGAGGAGACGATAAAGGAACGATTGAAGGTATATTTTACACAGACTATGCCCTTGCTGGATTACTATGAGAAAAAGGGCAGGCTGTTCAAGGTGAACGGCAACCAGCACATCGACTCTGTCGGTAAAGATATTGTAAAGTTCCTTAAAGGATTGAAGCAGAAGAAATAAATGATTATCATCAAATCGGCCGAAGAGATCGCTATTATGCGCGAGGCCGGAAGGATTGTAGCTGTAGTATTGCAAAAAATGAGTGAAGCGGTGAAACCCGGTATGAAAACCAGGCAACTGGATGAGCTTGCAGAAAAGGAAGTCGGCAAGTTTAACTCGGCTCGTCCTTCATTCAAGGGTTATCAGAACTTTCCGGCGAGTGTATGTGTTTCGGTCAATGATGAAATCGTTCATGGTATCCCAGGCAGCAAGGTTTTAAAAGAAGGTGATATAGTCTCATTGGATTTCGGTATAATTTACAAGGGCTTTCAGGGAGATGCTGCTATTACAGTGGGCGTCGGAAAGATCAGTGAAGAAGCACGCAAGCTGATGCAAGTTACGGAAGCATCCCTGATCCAGGGCATTGATGCTGCTCGTGATGGAGGCAACCTTGGTGATATCGGTGAGGCTATCCAAAGTTATGTTGAGGCACATGGTTACAGCGTGGTAAGGGAATACTCCGGCCACGGCATCGGAAGGGACATGCATGAGGAGCCGCTCATCCCGAATTTTGGTAAGAAAGGCGAAGGCATCAAATTAAGGGAGGGGATGACACTGGCATTAGAACCTATGGTCAACAAAGGCGGCTGGAAAACGAGGCTTAGCGCCAACGGATGGACCGTACATACAGCGGATAAAAGCCTGTCCGCACACTTCGAACACACGATTGCAATCAGGAAAAATGAAGCTGAAATCCTGACGTTGTTGTAGAATTAGTTTATGGATAAAAAAGAAGCTATCGAGGTCGAAGGGACGGTAATTGAGTCATTGCCAAATGCTACATTTAGAGTGGAATTGGCCAATGGGCACAAGGTGCTGGCACATATATCCGGCAAGATGCGGAGACATTATATAAGGATACTGCCGGCAGACAAGGTTCTCGTTGAGCTTTCGCCGTACGATTTGACCAGAGGCAGGATTACCTACCGGTTCAAGTAAAAACCGGTAGCTTGTTTTGACATAAAGTGAATAAAAGGTTATATTATTAAGCGGTTTTTTTGGAAAACGAGGATATATCGGAAATGAAGGTCAGAGCATCGGTAAAAAAGCGTTGTGAGAAATGCAAAATAATAAGGCGCCGCGGCGTTGTAAGGGTAATTTGCAGTAACCCGAAGCATAAGCAGCGTCAGGGATAGTCACAGGAGTATATAAAAGATGGCTCGTATTTCAGGTGTAGATATACCAAGGGAAAAGCAGGTGCTTTATTCCCTTCAATATATTCATGGCATTGGGCCCAGCGGAAGCAAGAAAATACTTGCCGATGTGAAGATAGATCCGACGAAGAAGGTCAAGGATCTCACTGACGAAGAAGTAAGCCGCATTCGTGAGAAGATAGACAAGGAATTTACTGTTGAAGGTGAACTTCGTAGAGAAGTCACGATGAATATCAAGCGGCTTATCGAGATAGGAAGCCGCCGTGGTACAAGGCACAAGAGGAATCTGCCTGCAAGAGGGCAAAGGACTCGTACTAATGCCCGTACAAAGCGTGGAGCCAAGAGGACGGTAGCCGGCAGGGGCCAGAAGCGCGGGGCTACCAAGAAATAAAGGAGTAACCAGGTAATATGCCGCAGAAAAAAAAGGTAAGAACAAAAAAGCGCGAAAAAAAGTTAATACATGAAGGTAAAGCCTTCATAACATCAACTTTTAATAATACTATCATTTCGTTAACTGATAATAAGGGAAATGTTATCTCGTGGGGCAGTTCGGGCACAGCAGGATATAAAGGATCCCGCAAAGGCACGCCCTATGCAGCGCAGATGGCTGCCCAGGCTGCCGCAGCCAAGGCTAAAGAGCATGGATTACGACAGGTAGAAGTGTTTGTACGTGGGCCGGGAAGCGGTCGCGAGGCTGCCATCAGGGCAATACAGGCATCCGGTATTTCCGTAACAGGGATCCGCGATGTGACTCCGGTGCCGCATAACGGATGCCGGGCGAGAAAGAGAAGGCGAGTATAGAAATGGCTAGATATATTGAAGCGTATTGTCGTTTGTGCCGTCGCACGGGTACCAAGCTCATGCTGAAGGGAGAGAGGTGCTTTACGGGAAAATGCGCACTCGAGCGCAGGAATACCCCTCCGGGGCCCCATGCAACCGGAAAGGGAAAGCGCCGCGCCAAGGTTTCCGAGCTTGGTTTGCAGCTCATGGAGAAACAGAAGGCCAAATATACTTATGGTATGCTTGAGAAGCAGTTCAGGCGCTTTTTCGGAGAGGCCTCCCGTATGTCCGGGATGAAGGGTGCAAATCTGCTGGTTTTACTTGAAAGAAGATTGGATAATGTTGTTTTCCGTTTGGGATTTGCAGATTCACATTCACAGGCCAGGCAAATAGTCAGACACGGGCATATAAGGCTTAACGGCCGCAGGACCGATGTGCCGTCGTGCCTGGTAAAAGCAGGCGATTTGATCGAATGGCGAAAAGAAAGTGCAAAGAACGAGTACTATAAGGTCCTGGTCGAAAAGATTGAAGATAAAAATGTCCCGGCATGGTTGTCACTTGATAAAGCCAACATGTCTGGCACAGTAATATCGCTGCCTGGAGTTGGTGATATCAAAACCAACTTTAACGAGCAAGCGATCGTGGAATGGTATTCCCGATAGGAGGATGTGTGGTTCAATTAGCTTTACCGAAAATTGAATGCACGGAGTTCCGGGAGAATTACGGCAAATTTGTTGCTGAACCCATGGAGAAGGGTTTTGGCGTAATTCTTGGTAACAGTTTGAGGCGTGTACTGCTTAGTTCACTAAGGGGAGCCGCCGTAGCTTCTGTACTGATCGATGGTGTCACCCAGGAGTTCAGTACAATTCCAAACATGAAAGAGGATGTAACCGAATTCCTTATGAATGTGCGGGATATCAGGATAAGGCCCCTTTCAGACTCAGCAGATTCCGGGAAGATGACGCTAAATGTGAAAGGACGCATGGATGTACATGCCAGTGACATAGCTGTTATCTCCCCGCCAAATTTTGAGATAGTGAACCCCGACCTTTATCTTTGTACTCTGGACTCAGATGCAAAACTTAACGTTGAATTCAACATCAAAGTTGATAAAGGTTATCAGCCGGCAAGCGCAAATGATAGTGTGGGCATAATTGTCACAAGTGGTGGCACGAGTAAAGAGATCTCTATTGACGCCATCTATTCCCCGGTGACGCGCTCCAACTACTCGGTTGAGAGCGGTGGACCGGGCCAGGGATCCGGCAAAGAGAGACTAATTCTTGAGATATGGACAGACGGTACTATCGATCCGGTCCAGGCCATCGGCCAGAGCGCTTCAGTTCTGGTTGAGCAGTTCGGTTGCTTTACCGGGTTGGCCAGGACAATAGCAGAGAAGGAAGAGGCTGAGGCCTGGCAGAAATCAATCCCCTCTGACGTTTACAATATGCCGCTGGAAAAACTAAACTTGTCTACACATACATATAACAGCCTCCGCAGGGGAGGTATAACCTCCACAGGCCAGTTACTGGAAAAAGGCCTGGACGGGCTGATGTCCTTGGGCGGGTTTGGTGTTAAATCCAGGGAAGAAGTCGAGGTGGCTTTAAAGGAATTGGGAGTTGAACTCACGGGTGCTCCACTTGAAAAGGATAAAAAGAAGAAAGAGCGTGTAAAAGATGCAGGCTCCGAAGGTGATAACGAATGAGACATAAGCTTTCAGGGAGAAAACTTGGAAGGCCAGCGGCACATCGCTGGTCTTTATACCGTAATCTGGTAACTGACCTGCTTAACCATGGGAAGATCACTACTACATTGCCGAAGGCAAAAGAAGCAAGAAGCCTGGCGGAAAAGATGATAACCCTGGGTAAAGAAGGAAGCCTGGCTTCACGCAGAAGGGCTCTTGCCTTTATTTTTGATGAGAAAGTGGTGGATAAGGTATTCGGTGAATATGCAACAAGATATAAATCACGCGCTGGCGGTTATACCAGGGTGTTGAAAATGGGCCCTCGCGAGGGCGATAGGGCACCGATGGCACTTATTGAAATGGTTGAATAACATCACTTTAAAGTGATGAAGCTCTTTAATAATATAAAAAAAATCGTCCTGGTAGTCGAATATAACGGCAAGTGTTACCACGGGTTCCAGTGGCAAAAAGGAATACCTACGGTACAAGATGAGCTTGAAAAAGCCATCTATAAGCTTACCGGAGAAAACAGGAGGGTACTGGCAGCATGCAGGACTGATGCAGGCGTACATGCCAGTGGTCAGGTAGTGAGCTTTCGGACCGGATCGGGTTTCCCCCCGAAGGCGTTTGTGAGCGGGCTGAACCATTATCTGCCCGAGGACATCTCGGTGACAGCGGCGGGCATTGTTTCGGAACGTTTTAATGTTATGAAGGACGCTGTAAGAAGGGAATACAGATATCGGATATTGAACCGGAGAACACGGTCGCCTCTTGCCAGAGATTATTATTTTATGGTCGAAGCGGAATTAGATACCGGTCTTATGGATGAAGCCAGCAAATTGCTGATCGGAGAACATGACTTTGCTTCGTTCGTAACAGCTTGGGACAGGGATGGAGGTACGGTACGGCATATTTATGATGCGGGTGTAACAAGAGAGGGGGAGCGAGTGACTTTCCAGGTTGCTGCTAATGCGTTCCTGACGCACCAGGTACGTAATATTGTCGGGACCCTGATAAGGGTTGGAATAGGAAAAATTGGAATTGAGGAATTTAAAAGTATTTTAGAATTGAAAAAATTGAGCTTGGCCGGACCTACGGCGCCGGCGCATGGCCTTTGTTTGATGAAGGTTATTTACGCAGATTATTCGGAGTTTAAATATGAAAACCTATGCACCTAAGTTAAAGGAAATCGAGAGGAAATGGCATGTGATCGATGCCAACGGTCAAACGTTGGGCAGGCTTTCTGTGCAGATTGCCAGATTGCTCATCGGGAAACACAAGGCCATGTTCACAAACAATACTGATACCGGCGGCAAGGACATCACCATCATCTCCATCGATGGAGTGAAAGGCATTTTCCAGGCGATCGTCAACGGTGAGGCGAACTGCACCGTCGAATGCAACCCCCTGCTCGGGCCCCAGGCCGTGCAGGCCGTCAGGGACCTGAGGGACGGCAAGAAGCTTCCCGCCAGGATCTGGACTATCGAAGGCATCTTCGACGCTTCAAATGCCGCTACGGCTTTGCCGAGCCGCCAGTACTGATTTCAAGAATTTCGGCGCTTGATTCACAATCATGCAGGACCACCTCGTTCTTCGGGGTGGTCCCGCCTTTGAATGGGGTTCATGCTGACACCCCTGTGGCGGGAGTTGACGAATTGACGGGTCTGCTTATCATGTCACCAGAGGAGTCGCGGAAATGACC